>NZ_WEKR01000016.1:0-60793 GCF_024105395.1 Paracoccus sp. 08
GCCCAGCACCAGCAGCGCCGCCGCCCCCACGGGCAGCAGCGGACCCCACCGGCCGGTGCTGCCGCCCAAGGCGCCAAGTGCGCGCATCGCGGCCAGCATGTGCGCCGGCATGACCTGTTCCCACCCGCCAGCGGACGGCCCGCGACGGTCCAGCCACCACGCAAGCGCCAGAAGCGGCACCAGACCCGCCAGCCACCACGGCCGCAGCAGCAGCGCGCCGGTCATTCCTGCCTCCGGATCGCGGCCAGCATCAGGCAGGCGGCGCACAGCATCGCGGGCCAGATCCACAGCGACCGCCAATAGCGCAGCGGCGGCCGTTCGCCCGGGCTGGGCTCCAGCCGGTCCAGCGCCTGCGCCATCGCGGTCAGGTCGGCGGTGTCGCGCACGCGAAACAGCGCGCCCCCCGCGGTTTCGGCCACCGCGCGCAGGGTCGCCACGTCGACGGCGTCGCGGGCGGTGGGACGGGTCTCCAGGTCCTCGGGGCCCAGGGCGATGGTGTGGATGCGCAGCCCGTGCGACGCCGCCAGGCGCGCCGCGTCCACCGCCAGCACGCTGCCCGAGGTGTCGACCCCGTCCGACAGCAGAACCACGACCCGGCCGGGTGACGTGCTGTCCTGCAGCCTGCGGATCGCCAGGCCCAGGCCGTCGGCGATGGCCGTGCCGCGGCCCGACACGCCGATCTGCGCCTCGTCGATAGCCTGCACGACGGCGTTCAGATCGAAGGTCAGCGGCGCCGCGACATAGGCGCGTCCGCCGAAGATCACCAGGCCGATCCGGTCGCCCGTCCGGCTTTGCACAAAGGCGCGGGCGGTGCGCTTGACCGCATCCAGGCGGCTGACGGGCTGACCGTCCAGGGTGAAATCGGCCTGCTCCATGCTGCCCGACAGGTCCAGCGCCAGGACGATGTCCCGCCCGCTGGCGGGAACCACCTGGGCCTGGCGTTCCACCTGCGGCCCCGCCAGGGCGATGACAAGCAGCACCCAGGCCGCGGCCGCCAGCCACGGGGCGCGGTGCAGCGGCGGCAGGCTGCCAGGCGTGGCATGGGGCAACAGGTGGTCGGGCACGTCCAGCGCGGCACGGGGCCGGACCACCGGCGGCAGAAGCCAGCGCAGCAGCAGCGGCAGCGGCAGCAGCGCCAGCAGCCAGGGTGTGGCCAGGCTCATCTGCGCCACGGACGGCGCAGCCGGGCGCCGCGGGCGATCGCCTCGATCCGGCGGTCGGACGGTGGTGGGGCCGCGCCATAGGCGGCCGGGCGCAGCGCCGCGGGCAGATTGCCCAGCATGCGGGCGATGGCCAGCAGGCGGTCCGGCACCGGCAGCCCCCGCAGCGCCGCCACGCGCAAACGCGGGCGGGCCGCCCGACGGCGCGTGAAGGGCAGCACCGCCAAGGCCAGCACCAGCCCCGCGATGATGCCCAGTGCCAGAAGCGCGGCCATCTCTGCCGTCGACAGGATGGCCATCGGCGTGGGCAGGCGGACCGGGGACAGGGCCTGCATCAGCTGGTCATGGGTCATCGCCTCAGGCGTCACGGCTCGACCCGTCGCGCAACGGCGCCCATCGCGGCCAGGCGGTCGGTCTGGCCACCCAGATCGGCGGGCTGCAGACGCAGCAGCCGAGTGGCGCCGCCCTGTCGGACGGGCAGCGGGCGGGCGGGTGGCGCGGTCTCCAGCGGGTCCAGGATCAGCGCGACCTCCACCCGGCGGCCGCGGGCCAGGCGGGACAGCGCGGCATCGGCCCCCTGCCAACCATCGGGCAGGGTGGCCAGGACGACATGGGCGCCCGTCGGCGCGGTGCGGGCGGCCAGGGACAGCGCCTCGGTCAGGGGCGCCGTGCCGGAGGGATCGGCCAGGGCGGCGGCATGGCGGTCGACCAGCAGGCGGCACAGGGKCAGCATATGGCCCGCGCCGGTCGCGGGCGGCAACACGCGGACCCCCGCCCCTTCGGCGACGATCAGGCCGACCGCACCCTGGCGCGCCACCGCCTGCCAGCCAAGCCCCGCCAGATGCCGCGCGCCGCGCACCGATCGCAGCGCGTCGCCCGTGCCCCACAGCATCGGCCCGCGCAGATCGGCGATCAGCAGCGTGATGTCGTCGCGATCCTCGTGCAGGGCGCGCACATGCGGCACGCCCGTGCGCGCGCTGGCCGAAGGGTCCATCCGGCGCGGATCGTCGCCAGGGACATAGGCGCGGATCTCCCTCAGGTCCATGCCGCTGCCCGGATGGCGCGAGGCCATGACCCCCGCCCGCCGTGCCATGGGTCGCTGCCGGGGCATGGCGCCCTGCCCCGCCTGCAGGTCGACCAGCGCCTCCAGCGTCAGGGCGATGCCGGGCGCGGACCGCCAGCCGCTCATGGCGCCCCTACCACGGGGCCACCTGGCGCAGCGCCTCGGCGATCAGACGGCGGCCGTCCTGCCCTTCGCTGGCGGCCTTCCAGTTCGGGACCAGCCGGTGGGCCAAGGCATCGGGGGCCAGGGCCTGCACGTCCTCGGGCAGGCCGTGATCGCGGCCCTGCAGCCAGGCGCGCGCGCGCACCGCCGCGGCCAGCGCCAGCGTCCCGCGCGGAGAGACCGGGTGTTCGACCGCCTCTGCCAGCACCCCGCCGGGCCGCGTCGCCAAAACCAGCCTGATGATGAAATCCTTGAGCACGGGGGCCAACGTCACCCCCGCGACCTGCAAGCGCGCGCGATCCAGGTCCGCGGCCGTCACCTGCGACAGCACGGCCGCCATGCTGCCCCGGCCCTCGGCCTCGACCAGGTCCAGGATGGCGCGTTCGTCCTCGGCGCCCGGCAGGTCCAGCCGCAGGTGCAGCAGAAAGCGGTCCATCTGCGCCTCGGGCAGCGGAAAGGTCCCTTCATGCTCGATCGGGTTCTGGGTGGCCACGACCATGAAGGGATGCGGCAGGGAGCGTGTCACGCCGCCGGTGGTGACCTGCCCTTCGGCCATCGCCTCCAGCAGGGCCGACTGGACCTTGGGGGGCGCGCGATTGATCTCGTCCACAAGGACGATGTTGTGAAAGACCGGGCCGGGCAGAAAGTCGAAGCCGCCGGTCTCGGGACGGAAGACCTGGCTGCCGGTCAGATCCGACGGCAGCAGGTCGGGGGTGCACTGGATGCGCGCATGCTCGCCCGGCAGACGCGCCGCCAGCTGCTTGACCGCGCGCGTCTTGGCGATGCCCGGCGGCCCCTCCAGCAGGACATGGCCGCCGGTCAGGTACGCGATCAGCAGACGTTCGACCAGCCAGTCGTGGCCCACCAGCGTCCCCGCCACGTCGTCGGCCACGGCCCTGACACTGGCGCGGGCCAGATCGACATCAGCATGATCGTCCATGAGCGCCCCTCGGATTGCTTGCAGATGGTGCAGCGGCTTTCCCATCATGGCCAGCCGGGCCGCGCCGCGCTGCCACCAAAGTCGGGCAGGCCCGCCCGCGCTGTGCGACGGCCCCGCCTCGCCACCGCAAGTGGAATCACGCCATTGTGGGGGGCGGAACGGGCCGCCGCAGCATCGATAACCGGGTGGATTCGGCATCTTCCCCTTGCCCTGCAGGCCCTGGCGCGGGATGGTGCACGGCGCGCAATCCAGCGCCCATCGCATACGGAGCGGACAGTGCCTGACGTCGGTCTGAGAGAGTGGTTCGCGGTCGGCCGCGCCATCGCAAGCGGCAGCCTGCTGCGCTATGACAGCGGGGCCAGCCGGACGGCCCTGTTCGAACGCGAGATGGCCGCCCAGACCGGCGCCGCGCATGTGCTGGCCGTGAATTCGGGGACCAGCGCGCTGGTCGCGGCCCTGGCCGCCGCCGGGATCGGTCCGGGCGACGAGGTGCTGGTGCCGGCCTATACCTGGATGGCGACCGCCGCCGCGCCGGTGCAGGTCGGGGCCGTGCCGATCCTGGTCGACATCGACGAGACGCTGACCATGGACCCCGAGGACATCCGGGCCAAGATCACCCCCTATACCCGCGCGATCATCCCCGTGCACATGGTCAACGCGCCCTGCGACATGGACGCGATCATGGCGATCGCCAAGGAGCACGGCCTGATCGTCATCGAGGATTCGTCCCAGGCCGTGGGCATCCGATACAAGGACCGGCATTGCGGGGCGATCGGCGATCTGGGCGTCTTCAGCTTCAACCGCATGAAGAACATGAACATCGGTGAAGGCGGGGCCGTCCTGACCAGCGACGAACGCTATTTCATCCGCGCGCGCAGCTATCACGATCTGGGATCGATGGTACGCCAGCACGGCGACCGGCTGAACGAGCCCGAATTCGTCGGCATGAACATGAAGGTCACCGAGATGGACGGCGCCATGCTGCGCGTCCAGCTGAAGAAGGTGGTCCCCATGCTGCGCCGGATGCAAAAGCGCCGCGCCGTCCTGGCCGATATCCTGCAGCACAGCAGCGAATTCAGGGTCACCCCGCACAACGATCCCGCTTCGGCCGTCAGCCTGTCGATCCTGGCCCCGACCCGAGAGAAGGCGATCGAGCTGACCGGCCGCCGGGGCGTGCACAACCGCCTGCGCGACAGCTCCAAGCACCTGTACACCAATTGGGAGCCGATCCTGAACAAGCGGACCTTCCATCCCAAGATGAACCCCTGGGCCTGGGCCAAGCGCGACATCGAATACACACCCGACATGTGCGCCCGCACGCTGGAGATTCTGGACCGGACCTGCATCGTCACGCTTGGGATGCGCTATCCCACCCCGCTGATGGCGATGGTGGCCCGCAAGCTTGCGGGCCAGCGCTGATCAGCGGGCGGCCGCATGCGCCGCGGCGCGTGCGGTCAGCATCATCATCGTCAGGGTCGGGTTGTGGACATGCTGGCGCGGAAAGCACGCCCCGTCCGTGACATAAAGGCCCGGCACGTCCCAGCATTCATTGTGCATGTCCACGACGGATGTCGCGGGGTCGGTCCCCATCCGCGCCGTGCCGCATTCATGCACGCTGGTGCCGCCGGGTGACAGGTCGGTGTTTACGATCACGTCCGTCAGACCGATATCCGCCGACAGCTCGCGGATGATCTGCGCCTGACGGTCCGCCAGGGCGCGCTGTTCCGCCGAATGGCGGAAGCGGATCACCGGGACCGGGATGCCGTACCGGTCGGTCTGCGACGGCGACAGCGTCACCCGGTTCCACGGGTCGGGCAGCATCTCGGCGAACGAGACGATGTCGACCCGCGCGGCCCCGTCGGGACGGGGATGGACATGGATCTGCATGCTGATCGACGGATGCAGCGACGGGTCGGGCGGAATGTGGATGCAGCGGCCTGGCTCGGCCTGTTCGGGCAGGACGTCGTCCGATCCGGCGCGATATCCGGTTCCGCTCATGACCGCATGGTCCATCAGGTGACGGCCCAGGGCGGGCGATTCCGTCCCGATGCCCGCATCATCGCCCACCGACCGCGACAGCAGCAAAATGCGCGTGCTCTCGATCGCCGAGGCGCAGAGGAACACGACCGGCGCGTGGACGGTCCGGACCGCGCCCGTGCGGCCGTCGATCCATTCGACCCCGCTGACCGCGCCCGACGGATCCTTCAGGACGCGGCGCACCACGGCGCCGGCCTGGAACGCCATGCGGCCCGTGCCGGCCGCAATGTCCAGCCATGACAGGGGCGGCGCGAAATTGCCCAGCACCGGCCGTGCCCGCGGCCATCTGGACCGGATCGCGCCGATGATCGCCTGCTCGGACGGGGTGGGCTGCAGGACGCCGGCCAGGCGGCTGGTGTCCGGGCCGGGAACGGCCTGATCGCCGCCGCGCAACTGCAGCTTGTCCTCGACCCATCCGTACCAGTCGGCGACATCCTCCAGCGCGAAGGGCCAGGCATTGTCGGCGCTGTTCGAGCCATCCGACTTCATGCCGGACAGACGGTAGTACTGGCGCCCATGGCCGGGAACGGTCATGCGCCCCCCCGGCTGGCGGGCGCGGAACCACAGGAACTGGCTGCCATCCTCGGTCTGGTAGGGACAGTCGCGGTCGTCGACCAGCACGTTGGGGGCCATCGCCCAGGCAAAGCAACGCGACTGGACCGGCTGGCGAGCGCGGCCCAACAGCCGAAAGGCGCGTTCGCCAAAGCGGGCCAGGCTGGGCGGCATCCGGCTTTCGGCCCTGGTCCTGTCCAGGAACCGGGCCACGGCCGTCAGGGCCTTGGTCACGGGGTTGATGCGGCCGGGCCCGGCATCACCGGCCTCCAGGACCGCCACGCGCATCCCCGCCTCGGCCAGCGCGGTTGCGGCGACGCCACCTGCCGCGCCAGAGCCCACGACAATCGCGTCAAACCGGCTGCCATCCGCGATGGATGCGTGCCTCCACGTTGCAGCGCCGGTCATGGGCATGCCGATCGTTGAAGATGATCCAAAAGGCCGGAAGCCGGCCACGATCGGGTGGGGGCGCCCATTGCGCGGTGCAGGGCGGACCGACGCAAATCGTCGAACGGAAAGGACGTCTGGAAAAGGAACTGGCTGAAATTCACCTGATCATCCTTGTGGTCGCTATATGCCACGGTCCTAGACGTTTCCAACGGGGCGGGTCGTCGACGTCCGTTCCGTCATGACAGACCGCATGCTCTTCGCCGACGTGACAAGGTTGCGCACCGGCAGGTCATGGGAACAGCTCATTAAATACTCCATGCGTCAAAACGGGCATCATTCATCGTGCCGCACCGCACCGACCGGAAATTGAATCGTTCGCACGATAATATTGCGAAAAGCATACAGGTTCGGCATCGATTGCGGGAATAAGACATGTCCGTGACTGTGACAACAGTCCCGCGATCGACCGGCCCGCGCGCAAAAAGATTGCGCAGACAACCACAGCGGGCGTCGCGCGGCGCTAAGGTGCTGTAGTCTATTTGTATTATTAATTTCCCGCCGCAATCTCAAACGGCGGATTTATCCATTAACCCCCGTCACAATACGTCAATATATATATATATTGGCAGTTTCGGCCGTCATTTCGCAATCGAGCCGGGTCGCTTTGCATATATCAATCCGCAACATTCGCCGGGGCGAATTTTTCTGGAAGATTGAACAGGTCCATGAAGCGACGCAGGTCGCAAGCCGCGCCCCTGCAGGTCACGCCGGCGGTTTCAGGKGCGACCTTGCCATAGAACAGCGCGGCCATACGGGGTGCCGCATCCGCCTCGAAGACCAGATCGGCCGCGTCGGGAAGCCCGCGGGTGACGTCCAGACACGCCTGTTCAAGACGCAGGCCAAAGGAGGAGCCGCCGATGGTGATCGCCACCGTCAGGGACAGCCCCGCGGCCGCCTGGCGATCCAGCATGGTCCGCAGGGACATGATGAAGGACGCTGCCGACAGGGGCAGCGTCGGGTCATGCAGCGGAGAGGCGGCAGCCCACCGCCCGATCTCCTGCAGGATGGGTTCGGCCGACCGGCCCCAGGGCGTCAGCTGATAGACCTGCGCGGGCACCGGGTCGGACAGGGTGATGCGGGCCAGGATGCCGCTGCGCTCCATCCCGGCCAGCCGTTCGGTCAGGATCTTGGCGCTGATGCCGGGCAGGTCCGCGCGCAGGTCGGTGAACCGGCGCGGCCCGAACATCAGTTCGCGAAGGATCAGCAGGGTCCAGCGTTCGCCCAGCAACTCCATGCCGAACGCGCTGCCGCAGGCATCGTCGTACCAGCGGCCATGGGCGGGTTCCGGCCTGATGGTTTCTTTTTGTAACTTCATGGTTGCCTCAGGTAACCAAGCACCCCCATCCTGTCAACAGCACAGGAGGAGCGAATCGATGACCCGGATGATCTTCGTCAACCTGCCCGTCACGGACGTGACGCGGGCGACCGCCTTTTACGAGGCGATCGGCTTTACAAAGAACGAGGCCTTCTCGAACGAACAGGCCAGCGGCATGGTCTGGTCCGACGCGATCCACGTGATGCTGCTGGATCACGCCTTCTACGCCACCTTCACCGACAAGCGCATCATTGACGCCCGTACCCAGTCGGGCGTGCTTCTATGCCTGACCTTCGACAGCCGCGCGGCCGTCGACGACATCCACCGCCGCGCCCGCGAGGCGGGCGGGCACGACACGCGCCAGGTCGAGGACCAGGGCTTCATGTATGGCGGTGCCTTCGACGACCCCGACGGCCACGGGTGGGAGACGGTGTGGATGGACCCCGCCGCGACGCGGGACGGCCCCCCCGACATGCAGGATGCGGGGGGCCGCCATGCCGGTTGATCCCGCGGCCCCGATCACCATCACCGCCTTCGACTGGGTTCCGGACTTCGCCAGGGGCCAGGTCCGTGACCTGCGCGTCCGGTGGGCGCTGGAGGAGGTAGGCCAGCCCTATGCCGTGCGCCTGCTGTCCCAAGGCGCGCAGAAGCGGCCGCCGCACCGGGCGCGCCAGCCCTTCGGCCAAGTGCCGACATTGGAGGATGGTGACCTGATCCTGTTCGAAAGCGGCGCGATCGTCTGGCACATTGCCGAACGCTTCCCCGGCCTGATGCCAGGCACGGCGGCGGCGCGGGCGATGCAGCTGGAATGGGCATTCGCCGCCCTGAACACGCTGGAACCGCCGTTCATGGACCACGCCATGGCCATGCTGTTCGAGGCCGACGCGCCCTGGTCCGCACCCCGCCTGCCCGCGGTCATGGCCCGCATCGACGAGCGCCTGCACGAGGCGTCGGACCGGCTTGGCACGGCGGACTGGTTCGGCGGCGAATTCGGGCCGGGCGATCTGCTGATGGTGTCGGTCTTGCGGATGGCGGACGGGATGCTGGACGACCACCCCAACCTGGCCGCCTATGTCGCACGCGGGACGGGGCGCGATGCGTTCGGCCGCGCTTTGGACGACCATATGGCCGGCTTTACCGGCGCCCCTCCTCCGGTCGGCCCGGAACGGGCGCCGCCGCCGGACGGGCCATGACCGCCCGCCCCTGTCGCACAAGCGCCATCAGACTGTCGCAAGGCCGTCACCGACCGTGATCAAAGAGGACCCCGAACCAAAACGGGGGATTCCACGGTGCAAAGACTTGCCCTTCTGACCTCGGCCGTCGCGCTGGCCACGGCCATGCCTGCGATGGCCCAGACCACCTTCGACCGGATCGCGACATTCGCCACGCCCGACAACATGCCCGCGGGGGAGGACCGGTCGCGCCCGACATCGGCCGAGATCATCTCGGCCTCCGAAGATGGCAACACGCTGGTCTATTCCGACAGCCCGCTTGGGGTGCTGGGCTTTCTGGACATCACCGACCCGGCCGCCCCCCTGCCCCTGGGCACCGTGCCGATGGACGGGGAACCCACGACCGCCGTGATCATCGACGACCGCGTGTATGTGGGCGTGGACACGTCGACCTCGTTCACCGAACCCTCGGGGCAGCTGCGGGTGCTGGACCTGAAGACCCGCGCTGTGCTGGCATCCTGCGACCTGGGCGGGCAGCCGGATGCGGTCGCCCGTGCCGATGACGGCAGCTTTCTGGCCGTCGCGATCGAGAATCAGCGCGACGAGGACCTGAACGACGGTGCCCTGCCGCAGATGCCCGCGGGCCATGTGGTCACGCTGGCCGTCACCGACGGCACGCTGGACTGCGACGGGCAGACCCGCATCGACCTGACCGGTCTGGCGGACATCGCCCCCGACGACCCCGAGCCGGAATATGTCGACATCAACGCCGCGGGAGAGATCGTCGTCACCCTGCAGGAAAACAACCATGTCGTCGTGATCGGCGCGGACGGCACCATCGCCGCGCATTTCAGCGCTGGCACGGTCAGCCTTGACGACATTGACACGCGCGACGACGGCGCGCTGACCTTTGACGGGGCGCTGACGGACGTTCCGCGCGAACCCGATGCGGTCAAGTGGATCGACGCCGACCATTTCGCCACCGCGAACGAGGGCGACTATCAGGGCGGGTCGCGCGGATGGAGCATCTTTCACCGCGACGGCACGGTCGTCTACGACTCGGGCAGCAGCTTCGAACACGCGGTCATCCGGGCGGGCCACTATCCCGACAAGCGCTCGGACGCCAAGGGTGTCGAACCGGAATCGATCGAGGTCGCGACCTTTGGGGGCATCCCGCATGTCTTTGTCGTCTCGGAACGGGGATCGCTGATCGGCGTCTACGATGTCAGCGACCTGGCGGCGCCGCGGCTGACGCAACTGCTGCCGTCGGGCATCAGCCCCGAAGGCATCGTGGCCCTGCCCGCCCGCGACCTGCTGGTCACCGCCAACGAGGCCGATCTGGGCGCAGAGGGCGGCGCGCGCGCCCACGTCATGCTGTTCGGCGCAACCGACGGTCCCCCCCGCTATCCGACGATCACCGCGGAGGGCGCGGACGGGCTGATCGGATGGGGCGCGCTGTCGGGCCTGGCCGCGGGTGATGCACCGGGCCAGCTGTTCGCCGTGTCGGACAGCGCCTATGGCGCGCAGCCCGCGATCCATGCCATCGACGCCACGCGGACACCCGCGCGGGTCACCGCCAAGACGATCGTGACCCGAAACGGTGATCCGGCGCAGAAGCTGGACCTGGAGGGCATCACGCCCGACGGTCAGGGCGGCTTCTGGCTGGCGTCCGAGGGTCGCAGCGACCGCCTGATCCCCCATGCCATCATCCATGTCGACGCCCAGGGCGAGATCCAGGAGGAGATCGGCCTGCCCGCCGAACTGCTGGCCCACGAGGACCGCTATGGGTTCGAGGGGATCGCCCGGCAGGGTGACCGCCTGTGGATGGCCGTCCAGCGCGAATGGGGTGACGACCCCGCCGGCCAGGTGAAGCTGGTCTCCTATGACCTGCTGACGCAGGACTGGGGCGCCGTCGCCTATCCGCTGGACCCTGCGGGCGACGGCTGGACGGGCCTTTCGGAAATCGCCATCGACGGTGACTGGGCCTATCTGATCGAACGCGACAATCTGATCGGCGACGCCGCCGTGCTCAAGGCGCTGTTCCGCGTGCCGCTGTCGGAGATGGTGCCCGCAAAGCTGGGCGACCCCCTGCCCGTCGTGACCAAGGAGCTGGTCCGCGATCTGATCCCCGACCTCAAGGCGCAGAACGGCTATGTCCTGGACAAAGTCGAGGGGTTCGCCATCGACGCGGCCGGTATGGGCTGGGTGGTCACCGACAATGACGGCACCGACGACAGTTCCGGCGAAACACTGTTCTGGTCCACAGGCCTGATGCGCGCCGCGCAATAGGCCGCGGTTCCACAGCCGCCGCTGGAACGGAACACCGTGCCCGGTCCGATCGGACTGGGCACAGTCGTGAGTGGCCCTTGACCGTCGGGTGATGCGGCTGGCACGCCCGCCCAAAACCGTTCCCGACATTCGCACGGCGATCCGGGAGGATGACGCGGGGGCATGAACCGGGACATGCAACCATCAGGTGAGCCGAACCGACGCGGGTCCGGATGCATCCCCCGAACCGGCCGCGCCCGATCAATCCGGCATTCCGGCTTCCGGCGCGTCCTGCGCCGGACTTCTGGCACAAGATGGCGGGACGACCCGACATTAACGCACGGTCAACCACGACCGGCAAAAAAGGCCTGCGTCGCGCGGGATGTTAACCTTGCAGAACATGCAAATCCCTAAGGGTCGGGAAAACCCTGCAGAAGGACATTCCCGTGATCACGTTCAGCATTCGGGGCGATCAGCTGATCGTCGATCCCGCCGTCGGCACCAACTCCTCGCAAGGCACGGCACGGTGCAATAGGGTCGCCAGATGTGGGCCAAGGACCACCGGATAGAGATCACGGCCACCGACGCGACACAGGGACCAAGCTGACCGGCAGAAGCGCCATCCTACGCTAAAGTGCACGATAACCAACTATGCCATCAGCATACCCCTGGCCGAGATCGGTCCGGACGTGCCGCTGGTGGCCTATCTGATGGACGACCGCGAGATTTCGGTTCGCGACAAGGGACCGCTGTGGATCGTCTATCCCTATGACGCGGACCGGCAGTACCAGACCGAAGTGATCTACTCCCGCAGCATCTGGCAGCTGAACTGTCTTCGCACCGCCCTGGTGCCATGAGCGCCATCCGCACCCGGCTGCAGGTCGCGGTGGCCGTCCTGACGGTCTCGATCGCCGTGTGGTGGTTCGTGGTCAACATCGTGGCGGGCTTGGCGCAGACCACGTCCGGCGTCGTGACCATGGACGGGGACGAAAGTTCCGGCCCCAGCCTGGACCGCGGCGTGGTCTTCCAGAACTACGCGCTGCTGCCGTGGCTGACCGCGCTTGGCAATGTCCGCTTCGGGGTGCGCGCCCGCCATCCCGACTGGACCCGCGCACAGGTCGACGAGGTTGCGACCCGGTACCTGTCGATGGTCGGGCTGAGCGCGGAGGCGATCCACCGAAAGCCCAGCCAACTGTCGGGCGGCATGCGCCAGCGCGTGTCCATGGCCCGCGCCTTTGCCAACCACCCCAAGCTGCTGCTCTTGGACGAGCCGTTCGGCGCGCTGGACGCGCTGACCCGCGGCACAATCCGGGACGAGCTGCTGAAGATCTGGGGCGGCACCAACCAGACCGTCTTCATGATCACCCATGACATCGACGAGGCGATCCTGCTGGCCGACCGCATCATGCTGATGACGAACGGACCCTTTGCGCGGGTGGCGGAATCGGTCCAGATCACCATCCCGCGGCCACGCGCGCGCACCGACATCGCCGATCACCCGAACTACTATCCGATCCGCAACCACCTGGTGCAGTTCCTGGGCAGGCGGTCGGCGGAACTGGCGGGACAGGCCTCGGGCGGGGCGGAGCAACGCCCCGATCCGGTGCGCATCGACGTGACCGAACCAGTCCCGGCACATTTGCGGGCCATCGCCGAATGACCCGCCCGCCGGTGCCGCCCCTTTCGCGCGACGACCCGATCCTCAAGGTCCGCATGGCCGAGGACGCGTGGAACGGCCGCGATCCGGCCCGCGTCGCGCTGGCCTATACGCCCGACACCGTCTGGCGGAACCGGTCTGACTTCCTGCATGGCCACGACCAGGTGCAGGCGTTCTTGGCCCGCAAGTGGCAGGCCGAACAGGACTATCGGCTGATCAAGGCGTTGTGGTGCCACGCCCACGACCGCATCGCGGTGCGGTTCTGTTATGAATGGCACGATGCCGAAGGTCGGTGGTTCCGGTCCCACGGCAACGAGAACTGGCAGTTCGACGCGGGGGGCCTAATGGCCGCACGCCACGCCTCGATCAACGACGTCGCCATCGGCGATGCCGACCGCCTGTTCCGCTGGCCGCAAGGGCCGCGCCCTGCCGATCATCCTGGCCTGACTGACCTGGGCATGTAACCCCCTTCACCGCAAGGAGACGACCATGAAATACCAGATTGCCCACACCTTGACCGGCGAGGACGTGACCGCCCTGATCCTGGCCGCCAGAAAGGCCAAGGGCCTGTCCTGCGGGGGATCGCCCAGCGCATCGGCATGTCGCAGGTCTTCACGCATTCGGACTGCATGGGCATGAACGCCTTTCCCTTCGACAAGGCGCAGGAACTGGTCACGGCGCTGGACCTGCCCGCCGATGCGGCCGACCTGCTGTCCGAACCGCCCACCAAGATCTGGAGCCAAGCGGTGCCAACGGACCTCTGCCTCTATACCTGTACGAGATCGTGGGCGTCTATGGCCCCACCATCAAGGCGCTGATCGAGGAGAAGTTCGGCACTGGCATCATGTCCGCCATCGACTTCGAGATGTCCGTGATCCGAGAGATCAACCCCAAGGGCGACCGCGTCAAGCGGGAGATGCCGGGCAAGTATCTGGCCTATGACGCCTGGTGACGGCCGCGGCCCGGGAGCCGGGGACTTTGGGACGCCCCGGACGGGGGGCCGCTGCGGGGCCGTCCCTCAGTCCTGGTCCCGGGGCGTGTTGCCGATGGGGAACATGTCCTCGCCGTAATGGTGCAGCTTGACGTGATGGGTGCGGCACAGCCAGCGCACAGCCAGCGGCTGGTCATAGTGGTCGTGATGGGCATCGACTGTCTCTGCGCCGCAGACCTCGCAGGGCCGCTTTTGCAGCTGCCCCGAGGCCAGCGCCCGCTGCACCGCCAGATGGGCGCTGTATTTCAGCAGGTTGGCACGGCGCCAGTTGGTCTGCCGCGTGTCGCTTTTCAGTGCAGGGGGCATGGGGCCCGCGGGATCGGGGGTCACCGTCCCCTGATCGTCCTCATCCTGCTGTTGCACTGTCTGTCCCTGATCCATCGGGCCAGCATATGCCCGACCCGCGCAAAAGACAAAAGGTCGCTTGATGCGCATCGCCGGGCGCGGCGTCAGGCATCCGGCCCCGGCCCGAAATCCAGCGTGACGCGGGCGCGCGTGTCGGTCATCGCATAGCGCATCGCAATCCCGTGGGCCGCGGCCATGCGCGTCACGATGGCCAGGCCCAGCCCGGCACCCTGCGACCCCGCGCCCTTGTCGAAGGTGGCATGGCGAAAGGCCGCGCCCGGCCCTACCGCATTGCTGACCGTCAACGCCGGCCCCGCCGAAATCAGCACCCGCAGGTCCCCCGTCCCGTGGTCGACTGCGTTGCGCAGCAGGTTGCGCAGGATCAGCGCCAGCGCGTCGGGATCGACGGCCACCGGGGCCTGCGTCATCTCTCCGTCGTCGAACATCACCGGCTGGCCGATGTCGTCGATGACCATCCGCGCCACGCGGATCAGGTCGCACGGGCCCGCGCCCATCGCCCCCGCCTCGGCCCGCGACAGCTGCAGCAGGCGTTCGACCAGGTGGCCCATGCGGGAAAGCGCGCCCGCCAACCGCCCCGCCGCCGCGTCGTCGGCAAGCCCCGCCGCGATCAGCTGCGCCTGGCCGGACGCGGCGGCGATGGGCGTGCGCAACTCGTGCGCGGCGTTGGTGGCGAACTGGCGTTCCGCATCGATCCGGGCGCGGATCGTGTCCAGATAGCCGTTCAGCGCCTGCGGGATCGGGTCCAGTTCGATCGGCAGGTCCGGGGTCGCGACGGGGGACAGATCCTGGGCCGATCGCCGCCGCAATTCGCCCGCGAAGCGCGTCGCGGGCCGCAGCGCAGACCCGACCGCCCCGCGGATCGCCAAGGGTGCGGCCAGCAGCACCGGCAGCATCAACCCCACCAGCCAGGTCAGGCTTTCGCGCAACTCGTCGCGGCGCCAGGCGGTGGTGTGGCCGACCTCGACGACCAGATCACCCCCCGGATCGGCCAGGCGGAAGACCCGCCAGCCGGGCAGGTCCTGGCCGCCATCGGCGGTGACCGGCGCCCAAGGCGCGTGCGCCACCCCCGCCAGCCATGCGGCGCAGGCCCCCAGCACGACCCGGCGCACCAGCCTGCCGCGCAGGGACCAGGGCCGCGTCACGGGATCAGGTATCCCAGGCCGCGCCGCGTCTGGATCGCATCGGCCCCCAGTTTGCCCCGCAGCCGCGAGACATAGACTTCGACCGCGTTCCCCTCGATGGCGTCGTCGAAGGCATAGAGGCGATCCTCCAGCACCTGCTTGGACAGCACCCTGCCCCGCGCGGACAGCAGTGCGTCGAACAGCGCCCATTCGCGCGAGGTCAGGCGGATCTCGGTCTCGTCCTTGAACAGGCGGGCTCCGGCGCGGTCCMCCCGCAGCCCGCCGAGCCGGCTTTCCGTCGCCGGATCGCCCGATGCACGGCGGGCATTGGCGCGCAGACGCGCCTCGATCTCGGCCAGGTCATAGGGTTTGACGACGTAATCGTCCGCGCCCGCATCCAGCCCGGCGATGCGTTCGGTGATCTGGTCGCGCGCGGTGGCGATGATCACCGGCACGCGGTTGCCGCGATGGCGCTGCTCGCGCAGCAGCACCAGCCCGGACCCGTCCGGCAGCGCCAGGTCCAGCAGGATCGCGTCAAAGGCCGCAACCTCCAAGGCCGCGCGCGCGGTGTCCAGGTCCGGCGCATGATCGACCGCATGACCCTGCGCCCGCAGGTACCGGACCAGCGCATCGGCGATATCGGCCTCGTCTTCGATCAGCAGCACACGCATCCGATTTCCCTTCGTTCCGCCAAGACATGGCGGGACGGGGGAGCCGGATCAACGGAAAAGAACGCCTCACGGCGTCGTGATGATGGCTTCCCTGTCTGTAAGCCTGCTGCAAGCTTTGCCCGTCAGATCATGGGCACGAACCACGCAAAGGCCCCACCATGCATGTACTGCGCCACCTGTCCGACCACGCCATGCACATGCAGATCCTGCAGCCCCTGGACCCCGGCTGGCAGGCCGCGGCCCTGATGATCGAAGGCCATTTCCATGACGCCTTCGACGCCCGCATGACCCTGCCCGCGGTTCCCCTGGCGGTGGCGCGGTCGGCTTCGGGCGCGGTGCTGGGGGCGGCGGGCCTGCGCGATGCGGCGGCAGGGTTCTTTTCACAGGTCTATCTGGACCGGCCGGTGGCGCAGCTGCTGTCCGAACGCAGCGGCCGTGCGGTTCACGACGACGACATCCTGGAGGTCGTGTCGATGGCCTGCCCCCGCCCCATCGCCACCCTGCCCCTGATCGAGGCCATCGCCGCCGAGGGCCGCCTGCAGGGCAAAAGCTGGGGCCTGTTCACGGCCACGACCGCCCTGGTCGCGATGCTGCAGCGGACCGGAGTGCCGCTGCTGGCGCTGGCACCGGCGCGGGCGGAATGCCTGCCCGATGCGGCCTGCTGGGGCCGCTACTACGACACGAACCCCTGGGTCTGCGCGCTGGCCGAACGATCCGAACCGCTGCGCTTCATGCCCCGCCCCTCCCGCAGCTTCAGCAAGGTTTCCCCCCGATGATCCCGATCTTCGACGCCCTCGCCCGCCATGCCCGGCAGCAGCCTGATGCCATCGCGTTCCGTGACGGTGACCGCACGATCAGCTGGGCCGGCCTTGCCCGTGCCGTCGGTCATGCGGCCGCCGGTTTCGCGGGCGGGCCCCGAACCGTCGGTCTGCGCCTTGTCGGGCTGGACTATGTCATCGCCGATCTGGCCGCGACTTTGGCCGGGTGCCGCGTGGTGCCGGTGCCGGGCTTCTTTTCCGCCGGGCAGGTCGATCACCTGCTGGCCGATTCCGGCGCAGCCCTGATCGACCGCCTGCCGCGACCCGACACGGCAATGCCGCTGGCCTATGCCGGGGGGGCGGATCGGGTGATCTATACCTCCGGGACGACAGGGCGGCCCAAGGGCGTGGTGCTGGGCGACCGCCAGCTGACCGCCCAGACCCGAGCGTTGGCGGCGGCCATCGGGGCCACGCCCCGGGACCGCTATCTGTCCGTCCTGCCCCAGGCCCAGCTGCTGGAACAGATCTGCGGCATCTTCGTGCCGGTGCTGATCGGCGCCGAAACCGTCATCGCGGCCGAGGGCGCGGCCTGCCTGTTCACCGGCGACGGCACCGCCTTGGCGCGCGTCGCTGCGACCTGCCGCCCGACCGTGACCGTGCTGGCCCCGCGCCAGCTGACGCTGTGGGTCGCGGCCCTGCGGCAGGGCGCCCGCGCGCCGGACAGCCTGCGCTATATCGCGGTCGGGGGTGCGCCGGTCTCTCCGGTCCTTCTGGCCGAGGCCCGCGCCTTGGGCCTGCCCGTGGCCGAGGGCTATGGCCTGTCCGAGGCGTCATCGGTCGTGGCCATGACGCCGGCAGGCGGCACCGCGATGCTGCCCCTGGACGGCGTGGACCTGCGCATCGAGGATGGAGAGATCGTGGTCGACGGCCCTGCCGTCATGTCGGGCTATCTGGGCCATGCGCCCTATCGCGGACCGTGGCGGACCGGCGATCTGGGCCGGCTGACGAATGGGCGGCTGACGGTGCTGGGTCGGCGCGACGCGATGATCCTGCGCGCCTCGGGGCGCAACATCACGCCCGAATGGGTCGAGGCCGCGGCCCTGGCCGATCCGGCCATCCCGGCGGCCGCCCTGATCCTGACCGGGGACGACCGGCTGATGCTGGTCCTGGCCGCCACGGGCAGCCCGGACATGGCGGCGCTGGCGGCGCGGCKGGCCGCCCTGCCCGACTATGCCCGCCCCGACACGCTGGTCTTCGCCGACCCGCGCGAGGCCGGGCTGATCCGCGCCTCGGGCACCGCCGACCGGCAGGTGGCCGCGCGCATCGCCCGCTGTCCGGGGGCGCTGCTGGTGCCGCTGCCCGGTTCCGCGGCGGCCAATGCAGAGGTGGCGGCATGAGGGTCCTGATCACCGGCGCCGGGTCGGGCATCGGGCGGGCCTTGGCTGTCCAGGCCGACCGCCAGGGCCACGGCGTGATCCTGGTCGGCCGCCGCGCAGGACCGCTGGAACAGACCGCGGCGGGGCTGCGCGACGCGCTGATCCTGCCCGCGGATGTCACCACCCCCGACGGGCGCGCCGCCATCGCGCAGGCGGTGGCCATGACCGGTCTGGACATTCTGATCAACAATGCGGGCATGGTGCCCTCGGGCGCCGCCGACACCGCCGGCGACGCGCAGATCGCGGCCACGCTGGCGGTGAACCTGGCCGCGCCCATGGCGCTGACCCGCGACCTGCTGGGCGCGCTGACGGCCAGCCGGGGGCAGGTCGTGAACGTGGGTTCGGTCTTCGGCGATATCGGATTTCCGTATTTCGCGCTCTATTCCGCGTCCAAGTTCGCACTGCGCGGTTGGTCGGACGCGCTGCGGCGCGAGCTGGCCCCGCGCCGGATCGCCGTCACCTATCTGGCGCCGCGCGCGACGCGGACCGATGCGGCGCAGGGCTTCGACGCGCTGATCGGGCCGATGGCGATGACCCTGGACAGCCCGGACGCCGTCGCGGCCTATGCCTGGCGCGCCATCGCCGCGCGTCGGCGCGAACAGATGCCCGCCTCGCGCGAGCGGTTGTTCGTGGCCCTCCAACGCCTGCGCCCCGGCCTGATCGACCGGGCGCTGATGCGCCTGGCCCGCGACCCGGCGGTCATCGCCGCCGCGACCCTTCCCAAGTGATGAGGATCCCCATGAGCTACAATATCCTGCGCCACCGCGACCATCCGGGCGGCCTGACCGATCCGGGCCTGCTGGCCACCATCCGCGAGGACCTGGCCCGTGACGGCTGGACGCTGCTGCGCGGCTTTCAGCCGGACATGGAGGCGTTCTCGGGCGTGGTGACGACGCTCTGCCGCCGCGTGACCTTCGATCCGGCGCGCAGCCATAGCACGGACACGACGCAGATGGTCGATGCGGGCCTGGGCCCCATCGGCCTGCATATCGAGAACGGCAACACGCCCCGCTGTCCCGACATCGTGACCTTCTTTGCCCAGACCGCCGCCTTCGAGGGCTCGCAGACCACCATCTGCGACGGGCGCGCGGTCTGGGACCGGTTCGACGATGCGCTCAAGGCCCGCTGGTCGCAGCGCATGACCGTCGAGCGCGTCCTGCCCGAGGCGCTGTGGAAACGCTATCTGGCGAACGAACATCCGGCCATCTCGGACCCGGCGCAGGTCACGATGGAACACGTCCTGCAGTTCAAGGCGGCGATCCCGGATCAGGACTTTGCCCTGCACCCGGACGGCTCGCTGACCTATCGCCTGACGCTGGACCCGGTGCGCCCGTCGGCCTTGGGTGGAGAGACGCGCGGCTTTGCCAATGCCGTCCTGGGTCCGTCGCACAACTATCAGCCGCCCCGCTATGCGATGGCCGACGGCACCGAGGTGACCCCGGAGGAGATCGAGCAGATCCGCGCCCTGGCCGAGGAGGTCACGCATGAGATCAACTGGCAGGACGGCGACATCGCAATCCTGGACAACACCCGCGTCATGCATGGCCGCCGCGCCATCGCCGACGCCAACCGCAACCTGTTCATCGGCATGGGAACCATCTGACATGAAACCCCGCATGACCCGCCTTCTGTCGCTGCTGACCGCGCTGGCCCTGGCCCCCGCCGCCATCGCATCCCCCGGCGCCAGCGTCCCCGCATCGGGGCGCCTGGCCTTCGACGTGATCCGCAAGGACCGCGACATCGGCGACTATGTCGTCACCTTCCGCGGATCGGGCGACGACCTCACCGTGGACATCGCCACCGACG
Organism: Paracoccus sp. 08; assembly: GCF_024105395.1. Taxonomy (NCBI): domain Bacteria; kingdom Pseudomonadati; phylum Pseudomonadota; class Alphaproteobacteria; order Rhodobacterales; family Paracoccaceae; genus Paracoccus; species Paracoccus sp. 08. The sequence goes on from NZ_WEKR01000016.1 coordinate 19,926, forward strand.
TCAAGGTCAAGGTCCCGGTGATCGGCGTCGCCGCCTATCGCTTTTCCCAGACCAGCACCGAGACCTGGCGTGGTGGCCAGCTGGCCGGCCTGGCCTCGCGCACGGATGACAACGGCACGCCGCATGACATCCGGGTCGGTGCGACCTCGCTGATCCCGGCCAGCCTGTGGAACGCCGACATGGTGCGGTCATCGGCAGTGCTGAACACCATCGACGGCAGCACCGACCCGATCAGCGTCAGCAACCTTGGCACAGAAAACGTGGCCACCGGCTCGGGCACGGTCGCTGCCACGCATTACGCACTGCGCGGCGGGCTGAACCGCGACCTGTGGTACGCAGGCGCGACGCTGGTCCATGTCCGCTTTGCGGCCGAGGACGGATCGCAGGTCGACTACGTCCTGCGCTAGCCCCTGCCCCCGGCCCGCCATGCACGCGGGCCGGGCACCTTTCGCGCCCCTTGCGCGTTGCATGGATGAACCCCCTGCATCCCTGGTGCGCCTGTCCGCTTTGGTCGTGCCCGAAACCCCGACGACAGGACCCGCATGACCCCCTGGACCGAAGACGACCGACCCCGGCTGCTGTCCATCGCCACCGCCGTCCCGCCCAACCTGCTGCGCCAGGACGATATCGTGACGGAATCGCGCGCCTTGCTGCAATCGCGCTTCTCTCAGTTCGACCGGCTTGCGCCGGCGTTCCAGAACGCCGGCATCGACACGCGGCATTCCGTCGTGCCGCTGGACTGGTTCCGGCAGCCCCATGGCTGGGTCGACCGCACCCGCGCCTATGCCGAAGGGGCCGCGGCACTGTTTCGCGTCGCGGCCGGGCTGGCGCTGGACCAGGCGGGGCTGCGGGCGGACCAGGTGGACATCATCGTCACCGTGTCCTCGACCGGGATCGTGACGCCGACGCTGGAGGCACTGACCGCGCGCGACCTGGGCTTTCGCGCCGACGCGATGCGCGTGCCGGTCTTTGGCCTGGGCTGCGCGGGGGGCGTGTCGGGTCTGTCCATCGCCGCCGACCTGGCGGCCGCCCGCCCCGGCGCCGTGGTCCTGATGGTCGCAGTCGAGACGTGCACCGTCCTCTTTCGCCTGGACCGGCTCGCCAAGGCCGACATCATCGCCACCGCCCTGTTCGGCGACGGGGCCGCGGCGGTCGTCCTGCGCGCGGGCAACGCGGCCGACGATGCACGCCCCCGGATCGGACGGGGCCGCCAGCACATGTGGCCCGACACCCTGGGCATCATGGGCTGGACGGTCGAGGAAAACGGCCTGGGCGTCGTCTTCGACCGATCGATTCCCAGCTTTGCCGAGGCGGAATTGCGGACGGCGCTGGACGGCCTGATCCGGGATCATCCGGTCGACCGCCACGTCTGCCACCCGGGCGGCGCCAAGGTCATCACCGCGCTGGAGACCACGCTGTCCCTGCCGGAGGGGTCGCTGGACGTCGAACGCCGGGTCCTGGCGCAGAACGGCAACATGTCCGCCCCGACCGTCCTGTTCGTCCTGGAACAGGTGCTGCGCGCGGGCACGCGCGGATCGCTGCTGGCCATGGCGCTTGGGCCGGGCTTCACACTGTCGGTCCTGCCGATCACGGTGCAGTAGGATGGAGCATCACGCCGCGTCCCTGGCCTTCATCGCCTTCCTGCTGCTGCAGCGCGGGGCCGAACTGCTTGTCGCCCGGCGCAACACCCGCCGCCTGCTGGCGCAGGGGGCGGTCGAACATGGGGCGGGGCACTATCCATTGATCGTCGCGATGCACGCAGCCTGGCTGGCGGCCATCTGCATCTGGGGATGGTCCAACCCGGTCCACCCCGGATGGCTTGCCGCCTTCGTGGTCCTGCAGGGTCTGCGGGTCTGGGTGCTGGCCAGCCTGGGGCCGCGCTGGACCACGCGCATCATCGTGCTGGACGCGCCGCTGGTGGCACGCGGGCCCTATCGCTGGATGTCGCACCCGAACTATGCCGTCGTCATCGCCGAGATCATCGTGGCGCCGATGGTCCTGGGCCTGTGGGGGGTCGCGGCCCTCTTCACCATCCTGAACGCCTGCGTGCTGACGATCCGCATCCGTGCGGAATCCCGCGCGTTGGCCGGGCGCTGACCGCGTCAGGCCTCGCGCGTCGGATCGAAGGCCAGCAGGCGCAGGGCGTTCAGCGTGACCAGCACCGTCGCGCCGGTATCGGCCAGGATGGCGATCCACAGCCCGGTGACGCCCATGACCGTCGTGACCAGGAACACCGCCTTGAGCCCAAGCGCCAAGGCAACGTTCTGGCGGATGTTGCCCATCGTCGCCCGCGCCAGCCGGATGATCGCCGGCGCATCGGTAACGTGATCGCGCAGCAACGCGCCGTCCGCCGTCTCCAGCGCGACATCAGACCCCGATCCCATCGCGATGCCGACGCGGGCCTCCTTCAGCGCCGGGGCGTCGTTGATGCCGTCGCCGACCATCATCACGCCGCCCTGGCGGTTCATCGCGCGGATCGCGGTCAGCTTGTCCTCGGGCAGCATGCCCGCGCGATGATCCAGCCCGATTTCCCCCGCGATCGCGGCGGCGGTGCGGGCGTTGTCGCCCGTCAGCATCGTCGCGCCCAAGCCCATCGCCGACAGCTGGCGAATGGCGGCGACCGCATCGGGACGCGGTTCGTCGCGCATCGCGATCAGCCCCAAGGGCTGTTCCGTCCGAAACACCGCGACGACGGTCCGGCCCTGTTCCTCCAGCGCGGTGACGCGTGACAGGGCGGCTGGGCCGACGCCGCCCGCCTCCGCAGCGTAAGAGGGCGATGTGACCCAGGCGGGCGCGCCGCCGACTGTCGCCACCGCCCCACGCCCGGGCAAGGCACGGGCATCCCGCGACGTGGGCACCAGAGCGCCCGCGGCCTGTGCCCGGGCAACGATCGCCTGCGCCAGGGGGTGACCCGATCCGGCCTCGACGCCCGCGGCGATGGACAGCAGGTCGATCTCGGCGACGCCCGGTGCCGGGATCAGGTCGGTCACGACCGGGCGCCCGCGGGTCAGCGTGCCGGTCTTGTCGAAGACGACATGCGTCACCCGCGCCGCCGCCTCGATCACGGCGCCGCCCTTCATCAGCAGCCCCCGCCGCGCCCCCGCAGACAGCGCCGATGCGATCGACGCCGGGACAGAGATCACCAGCGCGCAGGGGCACCCGATCAGCAGCAGCGCCAGACCGCGATAGATCCAGGTGATCCAGTCCTGCCCGAAGGCCAGCGGCGGCACCAGGATCACCAGCGCCGACAGCGCGATGATCGCAGGCATGTAGATCCGAGAGAAGCGGTCGATGAACCGCTCGGTCGGGGCGCGCGCGTCTTCGGCGTCTTCGACGAGGCGGATGATGCGGGCGATGGTGTTGTCGCGGGGTTCGCGCGTCACGCGCATCCGCAACGCGGCCTGGGTGTTGATCGCGCCGGCAAAGACCGCATCGCCCACGCCGCGGGTCTGCGGAACGCTTTCGCCGGTCACGGGGCTTTCGTCGATGCCGCTGGTCCCCTCGACGATGTCGCCATCGGCGGGGATGCGGTCGCCGGGGCGGATCAGGACCACCTGGCCGATCGTCAGGCTGTCGGCGGGGACGGKGCGTGTCCCGCCCGACTGCTCCAGCATCGCGGTCTTGGGCACCAGATCGGCCAGCGCGCGGATGCCCTGGCGGGCCCGGCCGGCGGCGACGCCTTCCAGAACCTCGCCCACGGCGAACAGGAACACGACCAGCGCCGCCTCCTCGGCCGCGCCGATCAGCAGGGCGCCGCCCGCGGCGATGGTCATCAGGCTTTCGATCGTGAAGGGCTGGCCCATGCGCAGCGCCGCAATGGCGCGCCAGGCCACAGGCGCCACCCCGATCAGGCAGGCCGCGACGAATGCCGCATAACCGCCGCCCGCGGGCGTCAGCAGCGCCACGATCCAGGCCAGCGCCAGCAGAAGTCCGGTCAGCACCACCAGCCGCCCCTTGGCCGTCCGGTACCACGACGGTTCCGCACCCGCCGCGGGGCGGACCGCCTGTTCGGGCGCGTCATCGACCGCCACCGTCGGCGCGATGCCATAACCCAAGGCCCGGACGACCGCCTCGATCTGGTCCGATTGGGTGATGCCGGGGTCCAGATCGACGCTCAGCCGTTCGGCCATCAGCGCGACCCGGGCCGCGCGGACGCCGGGCATCCGCTCGACCGCGCGCACGACCTTGGCCGTGCATCCGGCGCAATCCATGCCCGTAACGGTCCATTCCCGCCGATGTGTCGTGTCATCCGTCATGTCGCATCCTGCCATGGGTCTTTTCGTCCTGTGGCCAGGAAGATAGGATCTCTAGCAACTAGAGCTACAAGGGGTGTTTCATGCTCAGCATCGGAAAATTGAGTGCGGCCACCGGGGTCAAGGTGCCCACGATCCGCTATTACGAAAGCATCGGCCTGCTGCCCGAACCCGAGCGCAGCACCGGGAACCAGCGCCTCTATGGTCGCAAGCAGCAGGAGCGGCTGGCCTTCATCCGCCACGCCCGCGACCTTGGCTTTCCGCTGGACAGCATCCGCGAGCTGCTGAGCCTGTCGGATCATCCCGACATGCCCTGCGCCGCCGCCGACGTCATCGCGCGGCGCCAGCTGCAATCGGTGCGCGACCGGATCGTCCGGCTGCAGGCCCTGCAGCAGGAGCTGAGCCGCATGCTGGCCCAATACCATTGCCGCACTTGTTGGAGCCAATAAGTCTGCGCTGATTGTTGATTTCTTTGCTGGCAGCGGAACGACGCTCAATGCGGTCAATCTATTGAATGTTCTGGATGAAGGACAACGGCGCTGCATCTTAGTCACAAACAATGAGTTGAACGGTGATTTCGCTGATCGCGTGTTGGCATCGGGCGTTCGACCCGGTTCAGACGAATGGGAGAGTAATGGTGTCTGCCAATCTGTCACTTGGCCAAGGACTAAGTTCACTGTTAAAGGCGAGCGGTCCGACGGGAGCAAGTTGTCCGGAGAGTATTTCACCGGCAGTCTGATCGATAGTGAAAAGCGTCGGGCCTTCCGTCATGCGGCCTTTGTAACGCCCGAGGACTTCCGGGTGCCTGCTGGTCTGTCTCCCGCAGACGTCAAGAAAGCGGAAAAGAAAGTAGAGAAGAAGAAGCTGGCCTTTGTCAGCATGATCGATGCCCTGCCGCAGAACAGCGTCACGCCCGGCTGCCGGTTCATCGTGTCTGAGGACTACAAGGCATCCGTCCTGTTTGACCCGGACGCCGCCGCCGAATGGCTGGAAGCCTTGGAGGAACAGGACCACATCACCGACTTCTACATCGTGGCCGAGGACGAGAAGCAGTTCAAGGCGCTCAAGGCCCAGGTGGATGACCTGGTCGGCCCGTTGATCGTTCAGGAAGAAGAGAAGCGTCCGATGTCGGCAGGGTTCCCTGCGAACGTCGCGTACTTCAAGCTCGACTTCCTCGACAAGGACCGGGTCGAGCTTGGGGCGGCCTTCAGGGAAATCCTGCCTCTTCTGTGGATGAAGTCGGGAGCCACCGGCCCGTCGCCTACCTTGCCTGAAGGCCCCTTGCCGGATGTCTTCGTTCCGGAAAGCAGCCCCTTCGCAGTCTTGCTGAATGAGACACGCGTGACGGCTTTTCGCGAAGCCCTGCTGGCCAGGGAGGCACTGCGGCATGTCTACGTCGTGACGGATGCAGAGGAGGCCTTCCGAGCGATTTCAGGGGAACTGCGCATCGCCTTGATCGCCCGTAACCCGGACGTCGAGTTCGTTCAGCTCTACCGGGACTACCTTGTGAACTTTACAATCAATACGCGGGCGGAAGATGCCGCTGCTGGCATCGGGGGCGTCGCATGAAGATTGAACTGTTCGATTTCCAGAAGGATGCCCTGCACAACCTTCGAAAGCGGCTGATGCTGGCCCGTCCCGCGGCGTCGCCTGAAGCCCCGCAGGCAATCACACTGTCCGCGCCCACAGGAAGCGGCAAGACGATCATCATGACGGCCTTGTTCGAGGCGATCCTCGACCAGCCCGACGAACAGCTGGACTGGCCGCTGGATTGGGTACCCCAGCCGGATGCGGTCATCCTCTGGGTGTCGGACATGCCCGAGCTGAATGAGCAGACGAAGCTCAAGATCGAACGTCAGTCCGACAAGGTCTACCGGGTCGGGCAGCTGGAGGTGATCACAGCCAGCTTCGACGAAGAGCGCCTGGCCGGTGGCAAGATCTATTTCATCAACACCCAAAAGCTGGCCAGCGACCGGCTGCTCACGACCGTCGGCGATGGGCGCAGCTATTCTATCTGGACAACGCTGACGAACACCGCGCGCGCGATCCCGGACAGGTTCTATGTGGTGATCGATGAAGCCCATCGTGGGATGACCACTGGCAAGGGCAGCGCAACGGCACAAACGATCATTCAGCAGTTCATCAAAGGCAACAAGGAAACCGGCCTGGTGAAGATGCCGCTGATCATTGGCGTCTCTGCAACCCCCAAGCGTTTCAACGAGCTGCTGGCTGACACCGACCACACCCAGCACAAGGTACCAGTGCCAGTCGAGGATGTGAAAAAGTCCGGACTGATCAAGGAGCGTGTCCTAATCCACCACCCCGCCAACCCGACGAATGCCGAAATGGGCATCCTTGAAGAGGCGGCACGGCGATGGCAGGTCATGACCGACCAATGGGCATCCTACTGCAAGGACGAGGGCGAAAGGCCTGTGCGACCCATTCTCGTCATCCAGATTGAAGATGGCGCACCCACCCGAACCAACCTGGCGGACGCGATCAAGGCGGTTGAAGATGGCATTGGCCGTCCCCTTCGGGATTCCGAGCTCGCGCATGCATTGATGGATAAAGGGGGCCTGAAGGTCGGCGACCGCGCAATCCGCTACATCGATCCTTCTCGCATCGACGACGACGCAGACGTCTCGGTGGTATTCTTCAAGATGGCGCTTTCTACCGGATGGGATTGCCCACGGGCAGAAGTCATGATGTCTTTCCGTAGCGCGCAGGACCACACCTACATCGCACAGCTTCTCGGGCGCATGGTTCGGACGCCTTTGGCGCGCAGGATCGAAAGCACGGCCGAGCTGAACGACGTCCACCTTTATCTGCCTCATTTCAATGCAGCGGCGGTCGAGCAGGTCATCACAGCACTACAAACCAGCGACGATATCGTTCCTGCCGAGACAGGAGAGGGGACGAAGCTTGTCACCCTGCACCGTCGACCCGGCACCGAGAGTATTTTCGAGGCTATCGAGGCAGTCGAGCTCGTCACCTATCGCGTGAACGCGGTTCGGGCTCAGAGCGACATCCGTCGTTACCAGGCGATAGCAAGCCGACTAACGATGGATGGGATCGACCCGAATGCCTGGGATGATGCCAAAGCTGACGCCGTGTCATGGATCGGCGAGCAGGTTGCCGTGTTGAAAGCATCTGGCGACTTCGAGAAGGCGCGCAAGTCCCTCACAAAGGTTGGCTTGCGCACAGTCATGGTCACGGGCGTGACCGGAATGGCGGAAGGCCAAGAGGACTACACCGTTGACGTGTCAGATCTCGATGTCGACCGGCAGTTTGAAGACGCAGGTCGCACCTTAGGACAAGGGTATGGCCTTCACCAGCTTTACCGAAAGGCAAACGCGGAACGTGACGGTCAGGAGGTGAAACTGGAAGCAATCATCGTGGCTGCATCTGCGGCAGCGCGCTCTGCGTTGGAGAACAAGTCGAAGGCTAAGTTTGAAGCGCTCTATGACGCACACCGACATGCGATTTCCAAACTTACCGAACAGGTGCGCGCCGGGTACGACAAGCTGAAATCAGCGTCTTCCACCCCCTCAAGCACACCTTGGCGGCTGCAGGACACCATTGATTTTCGCCGCGACACCACGGAACCCACCTGGAGCCATCACCTCTATGTCGAAGATGATGGATCGTTCCGCACAACCCTGAACCCTTGGGAAGCTGATGTCCTGAAGCTTGAAATGGGCCGAGATGACTTCGTTGGATGGCTGCGAAATCTCGACAGGAAACCCTGGTCTCTTGAGATCCCCTACCAGGTGAGCGGAACTTGGAAACCGATGTTCCCCGATATGCTGATCGTGAGGAGCAAGGGCGCGGATTTCGTTTTCGACATTCTGGAGCCGCATGACGACAGTCGCGCTGATAACCTGTACAAAGCGCAGGGACTTGCCGAGTTTGCCGAAAAGCATGGCGACCGCTTTACTCGAATTCAGCTTATCCGAAAGAAAGGCGATGGCTTCGTTAGGTTGGAGCTGAATAGAACTGCCGTAAGGTCCCGCGTCCGACAGGCAGCGTCCAACCCTGCAATTGACGCAATCTTTGATGAGTTGGGGATGGTCTAGACGCGCTGTCGGAGCGGCTTGTTTCTGGTACGTCAAACTGATCGAGCTGCACTCTCAAAGTCGAAGCGCACGTCAAGACGAAGGATTCGCCCCCCTCCTCTGGTTCCTCCCCGGCCCTGAACGTATGCGGGGGGGCGCAGCGCGGCGGTTCGCTAGCGTGAGGCAGTTTCACCGGGGAAGCCAGGCGGAAGCCACCTTGCGCCCTAATGCCGGAATTCATGAGTCAGATCAGCGGCTTGCGGAATCACGATCTGGCCGGGGTGGATTCCCGGCGGGAAGCCAGGGAAGCCAGGTGGCCAGAAGCCACCCCGGAAAGCCAATTTGTTAGAAGCCGTTGAATCCGCTTCACTTTTCGGGTTGACAGACCTGCCCCCATTGACCTACCCCTTGATCATCGAAGAATTGCGCCCGGAGGAACCCCCTCGCGGGCGCTTTGCATTTCCCCTCCCCCACATCTCGAGCCCCGCCCCATGGATCTCGTCTTTGCGCCGAGTCAGGTTGAATCTTGGCCGATTGCCCGGCTGCGCCCTTATGCCCGCAATGCCAAGATGCATGGCGACGACCAGGTGGCGAAGATCGCCGCCAGCATGGCCAAGTTCGGCTGGACCGTCCCCTGCATGGTGGCCGACGACGGCGAGCTGATCGCGGGCCATGGCCGGGTGCTGGCCGCGACCATGCTCGGGCTGACCGAGGTGCCGGTGATCCGGCTCAGCCATCTCGACGAGGCAGAGCGCCGCGCCTACCGGATCGCCGACAACAAGTTGACGGAGCTCGGCGAATGGGACGAAGCCCTGCTTCGCGACGAGATCGCGGGGCTGCTGGCCGAGGATTTCGACCTGACGCTGCTTGGGATCAGCGACGATGATCTCGACGCGCTTTTGCGGGATCCCGAGGCGCTGGGCGGCGATGGCCCGGTCGAGGGCGAGAACGACATTCCTGAGTTGCCGGTCACGCCGGTGTCGGTGCCGGGCGATCTGTGGCAGCTGGGCGCGCATCGGCTCATCTGCGGCGACAGTACCGCGGCCGATGTGGTCGGGCGGCTGCTGGGTGATGTGCGCCCCCTGCTGATGGTGACCGACCCGCCCTACGGCGTGGAGTACGATCCGTCCTGGCGCAATCAGGCCGGGGCCGCAAAGACGAAACGCACCGGCAAGGTCTTGAACGATGATCGCGCCGATTGGCGCGAGGCATGGGCGCTGTTCCCCGGCGACGTCGCCTATGTCTGGCACGGGGCGCTGCATGCCGGGACCGTGGCCGACAGCCTGACCGCTGCCGGTTTCGCCATCAGGTCGCAGATCATCTGGGCCAAGGATCGGCTGGTGCTGAGCCGGGGCGATTACCACTGGCAGCACGAGCCCTGCTGGTATGCGGTGCGCACCAAAGGCAAGGGCCATTGGGCCGGAGACCGCAAGCAGACGACGCTGTGGCAGATCGCAAACCGGGATCAGGACGCCGACACCGTGCATGGCACGCAGAAGCCGGTCGAATGCATGCGGCGGCCGATCCTGAACAACTCCAACACCGGCCAGGCGGTCTATGAACCGTTCATGGGATCCGGCACCACGCTGATCGCCTCTGAGACCACGGGCCGGGTCTGCTTCGGAGTCGAGTTGAACCCAGCCTATGTCGATGTCGCCATCGAACGCTGGCAGTCCTTCACTGGCCAAGAGGCGCTGCTGGCGGAAACCGGCGAGACCTTCGCCGCCTTGAAAGCCAAGCGGCTCGCAGCATGAACGCGCCCCTCCTGCCCGGCCGGATCGAGCACTGGCCCCTTGCCCGTCTCCACCCCTATGCCCGAAATGCCAAGACTCACGATGCCGACCAGGTGGCGAACATCGCCGCCAGCATGGCCGAGTTCGGCTGGACCGTCCCCTGCCTCGTGGCGGCCGACGGCGAGTTGATCGCGGGCCATGGCCGCGTCCTGGCCGCAGCCCAGCTGGGGCTGGCAGAGGCGCCGGTCATCGTGCTGGGCCATCTGACCGAGGCGCAGCGGCGCGCCTATCGCATCGCCGACAACAAACTGACCGAACTGGGCGGGTGGGACGACGCGCTGCTGCTCGAGGAACTGCGCGGGCTAATGGCCGAGGACTTCGACCTCGGGCTGATCGGGATCCCCGAGGACGAACTGGATGCTCTGCTGGACGCAGCCGATGACCGCGCGCCTATCGACGATGACACGGCCGACACCATTCCCGAGGCCGCGGCCGAACCGATCACCCGGCCCGGCGACATCTGGGCGCTGGGCGATCACCGGCTGATCTGCGGCGATGCCACTGACCCGTCCGTGGTGGCGCGGCTGATGGATGGCGCGCAGGCCTCGCTGCTGTTCACCTCACCGCCTTACGCGCAGCAGCGCGACTATGGCGCGGCGAAGGAGAAGGTCGGCGATTGGGATGCGCTGATGCAGGGCGTCTTTGCCGCGGCGCCCGTCACTGCCGATGCCCAGCTGCTGGTCAACCTCGGCCTCGTTCACCGCGATGGCGAGTGGATCCCCTATTGGGAGGGCTGGCTCGACTGGATGCGCGCGCAGGGCTGGCGGCGCTTCGGCTGGTATGTCTGGGACCAGGGGCCCGGCCTGCCCGGCGACTGGAACGGGCGGCTGGCGCCGTCGCACGAGTTCATCTTCCACTTCAACCGCCAGCCGCGGAAGCCGAACAAGACGGTGGAGAGCAAGCATGCGGGCGAAACCCTCGGTGGTGGCGGCCTGCGTGGCGCCGACGGCACGGTCCACCGCAAGACCGGCTCCGGCAACGCAATCCAGAGCCACCGTATCCCGGACTCTGTGTTCCGCATCATGCGCCACAAGGGCGGGCTGGGTGCCGCCGGATCGCATCCGGCCGTGTTCCCGGTATCGCTCGTCGAGACGGTGCTGGAGGCCTTCACCGATCCAGGCGACCTGGTGTTCGAGCCTTTTTGTGGATCGGGAACCCAGCTGATCGCCGCGGAACGCACCGGGCGGCGGAGCTGCGCGGTGGAACTGGACCCCGTCTATTGCGACGTAGCGGTGCGGCGGTGGGAGATGGCGACGGGGAGAAAAGCTGTAACGGAAATCCGCTAGCGGGAAGAGGATGTGCCCCCTACTATCGTGTCTGCCGAAGCTATTGGAATTCCAAAATGCCGAATTTGATTTGTAACGTTGTCTGGATGCCCCATTACCGCGGAGAGGCCGATGTCCACCCCGGCGGGTTTGACTACGTATCGATCAATGGCTACGGGCACGAACTCTTGAACTTCGACCCTCTGAACGGAAAAGTGTTCGGGTACGTCCAAACCAGGAACGCCACGGTCAACATTACACGACTGGGTGCCAAGCCCGACGACGACTTTTTGGACGGCGTTCGAATTATCTTCATTTCAACCCACGAAACGCACGGACCGGTCGTCATCGGCTGGTACGAAAACGCCCGTGTTTGGCGCCGCAAGCAACCTGGCCTCCGTTCCATCCCAACTCACCCTGAGATCAAGATCGACTATCAATTTGAAGCCTCTGCAGACAATGCAGCATTGCTGCCTGTTTCTCAAAGGCTGCTTGCTGTTCCGAACCGCAAGAAGGGATTCCCTGGACAGAGCCCCGTGTTCTTCCCTGACGAAAGCGACGAAATGCGCACATGGATGCGCAAATTTGAAAAGTACTTTGAAGAAAAAATGCCCGGGCGTGTCACCGCCCCGAAAAAGGCCAAGGGCTCAGGGCGCAGCAATGACGCTGAGCATAACGCGCTGGTGGAAGTCTCAGCGATTGAGGCCGTGATTGCCCTACTTGGGCCGCTTCATCGGGACCGACAGCCAGACAATTGTGGATGGGATCTCGAGTTTGAGCGCAGCGGCAAAAGGCTTTGCGTCGAGGTAAAAGGCAACTCTGGCCTGACACCTCGTGCCGAAGTGTCACCGAATGAGTACCGGACCATTCTGGAGGTGATGGAAGGGCGGTTCACGGACGGGGAATACCGTCTGGCGATCGTGACCGACGCATTTGGCGGCCGGAAGGTCCACTTGTTCGGCTTCACTGTGGACAAAGGCTGGGTCTGTGAACGCACTGGCGCCTCAATCAATGCGACCGAGCGCGTAGCTGCGATATTCAATTAAATGCGGTAGACGGTTCCCCTGCCCTCGACCCTTTCGACGCGGACGGGGAAGCCAAGCTTCTTCTTCAGCGCTCCGGAGATCGAACCACGGACTGTGTGCGACTGCCAAGAAGTTGCCTCGACCATCTCGGCGACTGTCGCGCCCTCGGGGCGCTGGAGCATGGCGATGATCTGCGCCTGCTTGGTGCCAGCGCGGATGGCGACGGGTTTCGCGGTGTCGGCGGCATCAGGGGTCTGCGCCGGTTCCGGCTTCGGCTTCGCCTTCCGCGCGCTAGCGACGGCGCTGGCCACCAGCGGCTCGATGCCGATGGCCTCCAGCCCGGCCTCGGTGGCGATCAGCGTGGTGCCGTGGCAATCACCGGTCTCGCGCCACATCGGCTCATTGCGGCGCAGGTTGGCCTCGACCTCCACGAGCCAGCCGCGGGCGATCATCTTGCCGACGACCATCTTGGCAGCGGCGCCGACCAGCCCCTCGGGCAGCGGCAGGGCAAGGTTGCCGGGCCGGGTCGCGGCGCGGGAGAGGATCAGGGACTGGGTGTCGGACGGGGTGGTCATGGGGCCTTCGGGCGCTGTGGCGCGCGGTGTGCGCACCTTCTATGGAGGCAAGCCCCGTCTTCGGACGGGGCGGCTTTGGCGCGGCGCAGGCGCGTCAGGCGGCGTGTTCACCCTCGCCAAAGAGGAAGTCAGTGATCTTGCGCAGATCGGCGGCAACGCTGTTGAGTGATCCGACGGCACCCCAGTTGATGGCGTCCGGATCGAATTCGAAATGGTCGTCGCTGAGGGCCCTCAGGCGCTCCAGCATCACGTCGATCTCGGCCTTGGCAGCGATGAAGGCATCGAGGGCTTTGGAGTTGCCGGCGGCGCGGCGGGTGGTCATGGCGGTGGCATCCTTCGCTGAGTTGCATCGTTTCCTTGCGATCAGATTCGCTCTGTCGCGCCCTCTAATCAACTGAATACCAAGCGATATCATCAGCTTGATCGGACTATCAGCGCCATGAAGGGCATGAGCGAACGCGAGTATGCGGCCCATTCCGGCCTGTCCCGCGGCGGGGTGCAGAAGGCGCGCAAGAACGGGCGGCTGGTGGTCCATGACGACGGGTCGATCAATGCCGCGGCCTCGGATGTGCGGCGGGCGGAGATGACGGACCCCGATCAGCAGCGCCGATCACTTGGTGGAGACGGGCTGGCCAGCGGCCCCGGGGACACAACATCGTATATCAAGGCGCGCACGGCGCTGACGGTTTACGCCGCGCAAGAACGCCAGCTGGCCGTGCAGAAGAAGAAGGGCACGCTGGTCGACCGCGCGCGGGCGGAAACCCTCGTCTTTCGCCTGGCGCGGCAGGAACGGGATGTCTGGGTGACCTGGCCCGGACGGGTGGCAGCAACGATGGCGGCGCAGATCATGGCGGAGGTGGAACGGCAATCCGGGGCATCGGTGACGATCGAGACCGCGATCATGCAGAGGGTGCTGGAAGCCCATGTCCGCGAACAGCTCGACGCCCTCGCCGACCTCCGGGTCTCGCTTGCATGATGAGGACGATGACAACGATCTGACGGCCGACCTCGACCTCGGTTTCGACGGCGCCGAGGATCTGCTGCGGGTCTGGCGGCAGGGCCTGCGGCCCGATCCGAACCTGACGGTATCGGAATGGGCGGATCAGCATCGCTGGCTGTCGTCGCGGGGCGCGGCCGAGCCGGGGCGGTATCGCACCGCCCGCGCGCCCTATCTGCGCGAGATCATGGATGTGCTGTCGCCCGGCCATCCGGCGCAGCGCATCACCTTCATGAAGGCGGCGCAGGTCGGGGCAACGGAAGCGGGCAACAACTGGATCGGCTTCGTCATCCATCACGCGCCAGGCCCGATGCTGGCGGTGCTGCCATCCTTGGAACTGGCGAAGCGGACGTCTCGCGGTCGTCTTGACCCCCTGATCGCGGACAGCCCGGCACTCCGTGAACGGGTAAACCCGGCGCGGTCTCGCGATGCGGGCAACTCGATGCTGTCGAAGGAATTCCCCGGCGGCATCCTGGTGCTGACCGGGGCGAACAGCGCGACCGGCCTGCGGTCGATGCCCGCGCGCTACGTCTTTCTCGACGAGGTGGACGCCTATCCGGCCTCGGCCGACGAGGAGGGCGATCCGGTCACGCTGGCCGAGGCGCGGACGACGACCTTCTCGCACCGGCGCAAGGTGTTCATGGTCTCGACGCCCACGATCCGGGGGCTGTCACGCATCGAGCGGGAGTTCGAGGCATCGGACCAGCGGCGCTATTTTGTCCCCTGCCCGCATTGCGGAGCGATGCAATGGCTGCAGTTCGACCGCCTGCGCTGGGCGAAGGGGAAGCCGGAGACCGCCGCCTATCACTGCGAGGGCTGCGAGCGTCCCATCGCCGAGCACCACAAGACCGAGATGTTGGCCCGCGGCGAATGGCGGGCGACGGCGGTTTCCAAGGATCCGAAGGCCATCGGCTTCCACCTCTCGGCGCTCTATTCGCCGCTCGGGTGGAAAAGCTGGTCCGACGTCGCGCGGGAATGGCTGGCGGCCCAAGGGTCGGACGAGACGCTGCGGGCCGCGCGCAACACGCTTCTGGGTGAGACATGGGTCGAAAGCGGCGACGCGCCGGAATGGCAGAGGCTGGCAGATCGGCGCGAGGCGTGGAAGCCGGGCACCGTGCCGCTGGCCGGGTTGTTCCTGACTGCCGGGGCCGACGTCCAGAGGGACCGGATCGAGGTTGACATCTGGGCCTGGGGCCGGGGCTTGGAAAGCTGGCTTGTCGATCACATCGTCATCCCGGGCGGGCCTGACGATCCCGCGGCATGGGACAAGCTGACCACGCTGTTGGGGAAGAGCTGGCAGCATTCCAACGGTGCCTTCATGACCGTGGCGCGGCTCGGGATCGACACCGGCTACGAGGCCGCGGCCGTCTATGCCTGGTCGCGCAAGGTCGGGTTCGAACAGGTGGCACCGCTGAAGGGGCTTGAGGGCTTCAACCGGGCCGCGCCGGTCTCCGGCCCGACCTTTGTCGATGCGACCATCGGCGGGAAACGCCTGCGCCGGGGCGCGCGGCTCTGGTCGGTAGCGACGGCGACCTTCAAGGCAGAGACCTATCGGTTCCTGCGGATCGAGCGGCCGAGTGATGAGGACCGCGCCACAGGGGTGCTGGACGCGCCCGGCACGATCCACCTCCCAGGCTGGGCCGACACCGAATGGCTGAAGCAGCTGGTGGCGGAACAGCTGGTCACGATCCGCAACAAGCGCGGCTATGCCCATCAGGAATGGCAGAAGATGCGCGAGCGGAACGAGGCGCTGGACTGCCGGGTCTATGCCCGTGCCGCGGCATGGATCCTCGGCGCCGACCGATGGGACGAGGCGACTTGGCGGCGGCTGGAAGCGCAGGCGGGCGTGGAAACGCGCATGCCGACGGCCGTCGCAACCGACATCGCCACACAAGACCCGGCCCAGCCCAAGGCCGGAACCCTGACCACGCCGCGCCGGAAACGGCGGGCCTACACCCCGAACTTCATGAGGGACTGATGGATCTCGACCGCATGCAGGCCCTGCTGACCGCACTGCAGGAAGCCCGCTTCGCCGGGCTGCGCAGCGTCAGCTATGACGGCAAGACCGTGACCTATGGCTCGGACGCCGAACTGGCTGCGGCCATCAGAGACTTGGAGGGCCGGATTTCTACCGCCTCCGCCACCCCGCGTCGCCGCCGCTGGGGCACCGTGGCCACGAAGGGTCTTTGACCATGGTCCTCGACGCCTTCCGCCAGCGCCTTGGCAGCATCATCGGCGGGTTCGACGCGGCGCAGTCCCATCGCCGCATGCGCGGGTTCCGCGCCACCCGGGCGCATGTGAACACACTGATCGCCGCCTCGGGCGAGACGATCACCGCCCGCGCACGCTGGCTGGTCAGGAACAATGGCTACGCCGCGAACGCAGTCGATGCCTTCGCGAACCATGTCGTTGGCGACGGAATCAAGCCGTCCTCGAAGATCGCGGATGCAGGGAAGAAGGAGGAGCTGCAGAAGCTCTGGCTCGCCTGGACCGACGAGGCCGATGCCGAGGGTCTGACCGATTTCTTCGGCCTGCAGCGGCGGGCCGCGCGCGAGGKGTTCCTGGCGGGCGAGGTCTTCCTGCGCATCCGCACGCGGCGGTCGGAAGACGGGCTGACGGTGCCGATGCAGCTGCAGATGCTCCCCTCGGAAATGCTGCCCCAGGACATGACGCGCGTGCTGCCCGGCGCGGGATCGATCCGGCAGGGGATCGAGTTCGACGGGATCGGGCGGCGCGTGGCCTACCACTTCCTGCGCCGCCATCCGGGCGACATGACCGATCCGGGGCTCATCGGCGAAACCGTCAGGGTTCCAGCCTCGGAGGTGATCCACATCCTGGACCCCGTCGAGGCGGGGCAGCTGCGCGGCGTATCGCGCTTCGCCGCGGCCGTGGTGAAGCTGTTCACCCTCGATCTCTATGACGACGCGGAACTGGAGCGGAAGAAGACCGCGGCGATGTTCGCGATGTTCATCACGTCGCCCGCCCCGGAAACCGCCCTCGACCCGGCCGAGGACGATCTGGAGGTCGAACCGGGCCAGGTGGTGCGGCTGGACCCGGGCGAAGATGTCACGACGCCGTCCACCCCGGACTCGGGGTCCACCTATGAGCCCTTCCAGTACCGCACGCTCCTGCAGATCGGCGCCGCGCTGGGCGTGCCCTATGGCTATCTGACGGGCGATACCGCGAAGGGGAACTTCTCGAACACCCGGATCGCGCTGGTCGACTTCCGCCGCCGCATCTCGGCCTTCCAGCATTCAGTCATGGTCTACCAGCTCTGCCGCGCGGTCTGGACGCGGTGGATGGATATGGCCGTGCTGGCAGGCGCCATCGATCTGCCGGGCTATGCCACCGACCGGCGCCAATACCTCGCCTGCGACTGGCTCCCTACAAAATGGGACTGGATCGACCCGGCCAAGGATGCCGCGGCAGAAATCCTGCAGATCGAGGCGGGCCTGAAATCCCGCACGCAGGCCATCGCGGAGCGCGGATACGACGCCGAGCAGGTCGACCGCGAGATAGCTGCCGAACGCAAGCGCGAGGCGGAGCTGGGTCTGGACTTCCGGCGGCCGGGATCGCCCGCACAGGCGGCGGGTGGCGGCGCGCAGCCGGGTGATGCCGAGGGCCAGCGGCAGGATCAGCAGGACGGCAGCAATCAGGAAGACGACGGCGAGGACCGGGAACCCCGGCCTGCGGAGGAAGGATGATGCATCACACCCAGATCGCCCAGCGCGTCTTCAACACGCCTCTTATGGTCGATCCCGCCAAGGCGCGGGCCTTTCTGACCGGGCTTGGCCCCCGGATCGTTGGGCGGGAAATCAGCGTCGAGGGGCTGGAGATTGCGGCCATAGATCGGGAGGCGGCCAGCCTGCCCGCGCGCGCCTCTCTCTTCGGCGACGACCTGACCAGCCGCCAGGCGCGCAACGGCGGCCAGCCCTTCGCGGTCGTCGACGGGATCGCGGTGATCGAGATCGCTGGCACGCTGGTGCATCGCGGGGCCTGGATCGGGCAATCCTCCGGTCTGACCTCCTATGAAGGGATCGCGGCCCAGCTGCAGGCGGCCGTCACCGATCCCGCCATCCGCGGCATTGCCCTCGACATCGACAGCTTTGGGGGCGAGGTGGCCGGTGCCTTCGATCTGGCGGATCGCATCCGCGCAGCGCGTCAGGTCAAGCCTGTGCAGGCTTTCGTCGCCGATCACGCCCTCTCGGCCGCCTATGCGCTGGCCTCACAGGCCGACCGGATCATCCTGCCCCGCACCGGCGCCGTTGGCAGCATCGGTGTCGTGGCCATGCACAGCGACATGAGCGGGGCGCTCGACCAGAAGGGCATTGCCGTCACGCTGATCCATGCCGGGGCCCGCAAGGTCGATGCGAACCCGTATCAGCCGCTGCCTGAGGCCGTCCGCGCCCGGATCGCGGGCGAGCTGGAAGACCTCCGCCAACTCTTCGCCGAGACCGTCGCCGAAGGGCGCGGCCGCCGCCTCGACACGCTTCAGGCGCTCGCCACTGAGGCCGCCGTCTTCCGCGGCGAGGCGGCGATCTTCGCCGGTCTCGCCGATGAGGTGGCCGATCCAGTCACCGCCTTCCGCGCTTTCGCCGCCGCACCCCGCGGCACAACCAGCCTCAAATCCAACCCCAGAGGAAAGGGCCCGATGATGACCACCGCCCCCGAAGACCATGCGCAGCCTGCGACCGCGCCTGCTGCCAGCGCCCCGCCGGAACCGGCCGCGCTCACGGCAATCGCGCCGCCGCAAACCACGGCGGCCGCCATGTCGCCCGAAGCCATCCGCGCCGAGGCGGCGGAGGTCGCACAGGTCTGCGCGCAGGCGGCGCGCCTTGGCATCCAGATTGATGCCGCCGAAGCCGTGGCCAAGGGTGTGAAACCCGAGGCCCTGCGCGCCAAGGTGCTGGCCGATCTCGCCGCGCGCAGCGATGCCGCGGGCATCATCGCCACCGCCCCGGCGGCTGGCGCGAAGGAAAGCCCTATCGTGGCGGCCGCGAAGAAGTCGGCCGCCGCCTCGCGCTAACGCGCATTGCCCAGATCGGGCGCCCCCACCCCCACCGTCCTGGAGACTGAACCATGCCCGTCCTGACGGAACCGCCCAGCATGGGCGACGTCCTCAAATACGAGGTCAACCCGAACTACACCCGCGATGTGGTGACGCTGCTCGCGGGCATGCCCTATCCCGTGGGCTCGGTGCTCGGCAAAATCACGGCCAGCAGCAAGTACACCCTGTCGCCCGCGACCGGGGCCGACGGATCGCAGATCGCCTCGGCCGTCCTGCTTTACGCCGTCGACGCCACGCTGGCCGATGCCACCGGCATCGTACTGGTCCGCGGTCCCTCGATCGTGTCGCGCGCGGCCCTCGCCTACGGCGCCACCGTCGATGACGGCACCAAGATCGCCGCGAAGATCACCCAACTGGCCGCCGTCGGCATCATCGCCCGCGACGGCGTCTGATCCCCCTCTTTCCCCGGAGCATCCCTATGACCCTCGTCCGCAATCCCTTCGACGCTGGCGGCTATTCGCTGGCCGAGATGACGCAGGCCATCAACATCCTGCCCAATCTCTACACCCGCCTCGCCCAGATCGGCCTCTTCCGCTTCGAAGGGGTCAGCCAGCGCTCGGTCATCATCGAGCAATACGAGGGTGTCCTGAGCCTCCTGCCCTCCGTCCCCCTTGGCGGTCCCGCCACGGTCGGTACCCGCGAGGGCCGGTCGATGCGCAGCTTTGCCCTGCCGTGGATCCCGCATGACGACGTGGTCCTGCCTGCCGATATCCAGGGCCAGCCAGCGCTGGGCGGCGCGTTTGATGCGGCCGATCCCCTCGTCGAGGTGATGAACCGCAAGCTTCTGCTGATGCGCCGCAAGCACGCCCAGACCCGCGAATACATGGAAATGAACGCGCTCCGCGGCATCGTGAAGGACGGCGCGGGCACCACCCTCTACAACTACTTCACCGAATTCGGGCTGGCGCAAATCTCCGTCGACTTCGTTCTGGGCACGGCTGGCACGAACGTGCAAGGCAAGGTCCGAGAGGTGCTGCGCGCGATCGAGGACAACCTTCTGGGCGAGGCGATGACCTCGGTCCATGCCCTCGTCAGCCGCGAGTTCTTCGACAAGCTGATCGCGCATCCGAAGACCGAGGAGGCCTACAAGTTCTACGCCTCGACCGGCGCCCAGCCCCTGCGCGAGGATGTGCGCCGCAACTTCCCCTTCGGCGGGATCCTCTTCGAGGAATATTCCGGCACAGTCACCCTCTCGACCAAGGCCACCGAACGGCTGGTCCCGGCGAACGAGGGGATCGCCTTCCCGCTCGGCACGATGGACACCTTCACCACCTATGGCGGCCCAGCGAACCTCTTGGAGACCGCCAACACCATCGGCCTGCCGCTCTATGCCCGCCAGCATCTCGACGAAAAGGGCCGCTGGATCGACGTCATGACCGAGGCCTCGATCTTGCCGGTGAACAAGCGGCCGCGGCTGGCGATCCGCCTGCACACGTCGAACTGACGGACCAACCCGTGTCCGTCTTTGCCGCCGCCATGGACCGCATCTTCAGCCATGCCTCCATGGCGGCCCCGGCCCTCTGGATCTCGGGCACCACCTCCGAGGAACGCCCGATCCGCATCATCCGCCGCGCGCCCGACCGCGTCACCGACTTCGGCGCGGGACGCTTCGTCAGTGACACCACGGTGGTGGATGTGCGCGTCGCCGACTTGCCTGCCCCGCGCCCGGGCGATGTGATCGTCATCGGCGCCGACAGTCATGTGATCCAGGGAGAGCCGCTGCGCGACCGAGAACGACTGATCTGGACGCTGGACCTAAGGCCCGTATGAAGCTGAAGCTGGAAATCAGCCCCGACCTCGCCGCCCTGATGCAGGCAGAAATCGCCGCGGGGGAGAAGGCCGTCACCACCGCCATGCGCGAGGCGGGCGCGGGCCTCAAATCCGCGTGGCGCGGCCAGATCACCGGCGCAGGCCTCGGCACCCGGCTCGGCAACTCGATCCGGCTGGCCACCTATCCCAAGGGTGGCGAAAGCCTGAACGCCGCGGCGCTGGTCTGGTCGAACGCGCCGGTAATCGTCGGCGCGCATGACACAGGGCCGCTGATCCGGTCCAAGGATGGGTTCTGGCTCGCCATCCCCACCCCGGCCGCTGGACAATCCACTCGCGGCGGGCGGATCACCCCCGGCGAATGGGAACGCCGCACGGGGCTGCACCTGCGATTCATCTACCGGCGCCGGGGACCCAGCCTGCTGGTGGCCGAGGGACGGTTGAATTCGAAAGGCCGGGCCGTGGCGTCCCGCGCGAAAACCGGCCGCGGGCTGACCACAGTGCCGATCTTCCTGCTGGTGCCGCAGGTCAAGCTGCGCAAGCGGCTGGATCTGGCGCGGGATGCGGAACAGGCCATCGACGGCGTGCCGGGGCGGATCGTGGCGGGGTGGGTTGAAACACGATCATGACGGGGCCTGTCGACACGGCAGACTGATTGGCATATATTGCCAATGATCCGCAGGGAGACTCCCATGGCCACCAGAAACGTCGTCCTGACCGAAACGCAATCCGACCTTGTCGACCGCCTGGTGGCATCCGGGCGCTATCAGAACGCGTCCGAAGCGTTGCGCGCCGGACTGCGCCTTCTGGAACGCGAAGAGGCGGAACTTGGCGCGTTGCGCAACCGTCTTGCGGCGGGGCTGGATCAGGCCCGGCGTGGCGATTTGGCCGAGGGCAGTGGCGAGGATGCCATCCGCCGGGCTTTTGCCGTCGCACGTGCTAATTCCTGATGCCGAAACCCTGGCGCCTGACTAGGCAGGCGGAGGCATCGATGATCGAGATTGCACACTGGACCATCGATACCTTCGGACCACGACAGGCGGCGGCCTATGAGGATGACCTGATCGCGACCTGCCGCGGGATCGCCGCGGGCACCGCCCTGTCACAGGACTGCCGTCGGCTCGTTGATCCCGATCTGGCCGAGAACCTGCGCTTCACGCGCGCAGGCCAGCACTTCGTGGTCTTCATTGAAGACGCCGACCAGGTGATAATCGTGGACTTCCTGCACAGCCGCGCCGACCTGCCGCGACGGCTGGCCAACCTGCCGCTGCCGAAAGGTGGCGGGGAACACTGACCCCGGGCCTGTCCCGGAACCCCGGAACAACAGATGCCCACCATTCGCGAAACCGTCCTCGCCGCGTTGCACGCGCGGCTGCAACCGCTTGCCGCCCTCACCCTGCGTGACGAGGTTCTTCCCGAGCGGATCCCGGCGGCCGGGTTGATCATCTTGCGCGACGGCCAGACGGGCGAGCCGGATGTGACGCTGTCGCCCCTGCGCTATCACTACCAGCACAGGGCCGAGCTGGAAGTCGTCGTCCAGGCGGGCACCGGCAGGGCGAGTGCCTTCGACGACCTGATCGCCGCCATCGGCGTGGCGCTGGAGGCTGATCGGACGCTGGGAGGCCTCTGCGACTGGGTCGAACCGGAGGCACCGGGCTCGGTCGATCTGCCCGTAGAGGGCGCGGCGGCCCTGAGGGCGGCGATGATCACCGTCGTCCTGCATTACTCTACATCTGGTCCGCTGCAATGATGCGGCGTTCACCCACGCCCGTTCGGGTTGTTCCCCAACAGCCAAAGAAGAAGGCAAGCGAGAATCGGTGAAAACAACACGCTGACCAGCACCCATCCGACAGCATTGCGACGGCGGTTGGTCGCCATGCCAGCTGGCAGCAAGATGAACAACCAGAACATAAAATACAGAGACGCCAGCATAAAGATGATCAGAAAGACTGACTCGATCATGGTGTTTTCCCAAATGTCCTTCGGACCACGCGGTCGCTGAAATCTCGAGGCTCCAAACCTCGCTTCAGGCCGAATTACAGACTTTCGAGGAAAGGAGAAACTCTTCATGGCACGCGCACACGGCGCGCGGGCGCAGATGGCGCTTGCGTTCGAGACGGTTTACGGCACCCCGCCCGCGAGCGGCTATCGGTTGATGCCGTTCGCAAGCACCACGCTCGGATCAGAACAGCCGCTGATCGCCTCGGAGCTTCTGGGCCAGGGACGCGACCCGCTGGCCCCGATCAAGGACGCGGTCACCGCCGACGGCGATGTCGTCGTGCCGATCGACGTCGAGGCCTTCGGCTTCTGGCTGAAGGCCGCCTTCGGCGCCCCGACTACGACGGGGACCACGCCCAAGACCCACACCTTCCAGTCGGGCAACTGGACCCTCCCCTCGATGGCCATCGAAGTAGCCATGCCCGAAGTGCCGCGGTTCGCGATGTATGCGGGTTGCGTCATGGACCAGCTGTCCTGGCAGATGAACCGCTCCGGCCTGCTGACAGCGACCGCACGGCTCATCGCGCAGGGCGAAGCTATCGCCACGACCACCGCCGCGGGGACGCCGACCGCGCTGGGCCTGCAGCGCTTCGGCCATTTCAACGGGGTGGTGAAGCGGAACGGCACGGCACTGGGCAACGTCGTCTCGGCCGAGATCACCTATGCCAACGGCCTCGACCGGATCGAGACCATCCGCAACGACGGCAAGATCGAAGGCGCCGATCCCGGCATGGCCGCGCTGACCGGCCGGATCGAGGTGCGTTTCGCCGATAGCGCCTTGGTGACCCAAGCCACCGACGGTACGCCCTGCGAGCTCGAGTTCGCCTACAGCCTCGGGGCGAACGCCAGTTTCACCTTCACGGCCCATGCCGTCTACCTGCCCGTCCCGCGGATCGAGATCCCCGGACCCCAAGGCATCCAGGCCACCTTCGACTGGCAGGCGGCCAAGGCCACCAGCCCCGCCCGCATGTGCACCGCCGTCCTCGTCAACACCGTCACGGGATACTGACCATGATCCGCCTGAACCTCTCGAACCGCCCCGAATGGCTGGACCTGCTGCCCGGCCTGCGCGTCCTCGTGGCCCCTCTCACCACCGCGCTGATGGTCTCGGCCCGCGCCGATCCCGTGATCGACGGCCTGTCGGAAACCTCTAGCCAGGAGGACATGGCGCTGGCCATGGCCAAGGCCGTCGCGCGCCGCGCCGTGCAGGAATGGGAAGGTGTCGGCGATGAGGCTGGCAACCTCGTGCCTGTCAGCCCGGCCGGGATCGATGCCCTGCTGGAAATCTGGCCCGTGTTCGAAGCCTTCCAAGCACAATACGTCGCCCGCGGCCTGATGCTGGATCAGGAAAAAAACGCCTCCGCGCCCTTGCCGACTGGTCCTTCGGCGGGGGCGACGGCTACTGCGCGGCCTGTGCAGGCCCCTGCCCGGACTGCCCGACAAGACTGAACCGGCCGCAGACGGTCGAGGGCTGGCAGGTCTGGGACCTGACCCAGCGCCTTGGCGGCCAACTGCGCATCGCGCCGGGGGCCGTCATCGGATGGGACATGGGCGCCGCCCTCGCGCTGGCGCAAGCGCTGGGCATCAACCCCCTGATCGCCGCCGAACTGCTGCCCGAGGTCGAGGCAGTGATGGTGCGAAAACTGAACGAGCAGATGGAAGGACGCCGCAATGGCTGAGAAGAAGGTCTCCGTCCGCCTCGTGGCGGAGGGCGGACGTCGCGTGCGCGCCGAACTGGAGGGTGTCGGTGAAGCTGGGGCCCGCGGCTTTGGCCGCCTGTCACGCGAGATGGAACTGGCGAACACCCGGCTTGCGGCCTTCGCACGCCGGGCGGGCCTAGCCCTTGGGGCCGCCGCTGCCGCCGCCACGGCTTCGCTCGGTCTGATCGTAAGGTCTACCGCCGAGAGTGCCGCGCAGATCCGGCAGTTCGCGCAGGTCGCCAATGCCACGCCCGAAGCCCTGCAGCGCTGGTCGGCTGGGGCGCGGACGGTCGGGATCGAGCAGGAGAAGCTGGCCGACATCCTGAAGGACGTGAACGACCGGGTCGGGGATTTCCTGCAGACCGGCGGCGGGCCGATGGCCGACTTCTTCGAGAACGTCGCCCCGCGTGTGGGCGTCACCGCCGACCAGTTCGCCCGCCTTTCCGGCCCCGAGGCGCTGCAGCTCTACGTCGATACGTTGGAACGCGCCGGTCTCAGCCAGCAGGAGATGACTTTCTATCTCGAGGCCATGGCCTCGGACGCCACACGCCTGCTGCCGCTTCTGCGCAACGGTGGGGCGGAGATGGCGCGACTTGGCGACCAGGCATCCGATCTTGGCGCGGTTCTGGACAGTGATGCCCTCGAAGCCCTGCGCCGCACGCAACTGGCGCTGGGCACGGTCTCGCTGGTGTTCGACGGCCTGCGCAACCGCATCGCGGTCGCCGTGGCGCCGACCATCGAGGCGCTGGCCAATGCCTTCGTGGTCCTTGCGTCCGATGGCGGGATCCTGCGCTCGGCCATCGACACGCTGATCGGCAACCTCGGGCGTCTGGCCTCCTATGCTGCGACCTTCGCGGCCGTCATGGCCGGGCGCTGGGTGGCGGGTCTCGCCACCGCGGCCCTGTCGGTGCGCGGCCTTGAAACGGCGCTCGTGTTCCTGCGCGGTGCCCTGATCCGCACCGGTATCGGCGCACTGATCGTCGGCGCGGGCGAGTTGGTCTATCAGTTCTCGCAACTCGTCGCCCGGGTCGGCGGCGTGGGCGAAGCCTTCCGGCTCCTCGGGGATCTGGCGCGGGAAGTCTGGTCTCGTATCGGTCTGTCGCTCGACGCGGCGCTGGCGCGCATGGCGGCCGGATGGGAAGGCCTGAAGGCGGCTGGTCTCTCGGCCCTCGAGGGCACCATTGCCGGCGTCGTCAGCTTCGGCGACCGGACAGCCGCGATCTTCCAGGGGGCCTATGACGCTGCGGTTGCGATCTGGGGCAGTCTGCCCGGCGCCATTGGCGACTTCGCCTTTCAGGCGGCGAACGGGCTGATCTCGGGCGTCGAGGCGATGCTGAACGGCGTCGTGACGCGCATCAACAGCTTCATCGAGACCCTGAACGCGGCGCTGGCCTTGTTGCCAGAATGGGCCACCGGCGAAGGGGGCGTTCGGATCGGCGTCCTCGATCCGGTTGAACTGGGCCGCATCGGCAACCCCTTTGAGGGGGCCGCGAGCGCAGCCGGTGCCGCGGCCGCGGATGCCTTTTCAGCGGCCCTCGCACGCACCTACCTCGAGCCGCCTGACCTCGGCCTCGGCGCGATGGCCGAGGATGCCCGCGCCCGGGCCGACGGCTATCGCGAGGCGGCCGGGATGTTGGCTGATGCCGCCGGTCGGCCGCTGGCCAGCTGGCAGGCCCTGAAGGATGCCGTGACCGGCACGGGGGCCGAAGCCGAAACCGCTCTGTCGGATGCAGCCGCTTCGGCTGATGCCCTGACCTCCGGGTTGAACGACACCGCCACCGCAGCAGAAGGTGCAGGCCGCGCAGCGCGCGACGCTGGGGCGGCAGCGGCCGAGGGCGCGGACACGGCCCTCACTGGCTGGCAAGCCGTCACCGCGGCGCTCGCCGATTACGCCGCGAAGGCGCGCGACATCGGTGGGGATATCGGCAGCGCGCTGGTGGGCGCGTTCCAGAGCGCCGAGAACGCAATCGGTGACTTCGTGAAGACCGGCAAGATCGACTTCCGCGACCTGGTCACCTCGATGATTGCCGATCTCGCAAAGCTGGCGGCGCGGCGCTTCATCCTTGGGCCGATAGCGAACGCCCTTTCCGGCGCGCTGGGCGGTGCGGGCGGGCTATTCGCGAACATCCTGCATACCGGCGGCGTGGTCGGCGCCCCTGGCCCCGGCCGGATGGTTCCCGCCTTGGCCTTCGCGGGTGCGCCGCGCATGCACAACGGCGGCTGGGCAGGGCTGCGCCCCGACGAGGTGCCCGCGATCCTGCAGCGGGGCGAGCGCGTCCTTTCCCGGCGCGAGGCGGCAGGGTTGGGCCAGTCGGGCGCGTCCACCGTCAATGTCACGATCAACGCCCGCGACGCCGAGAGTTTCCGCCAGTCGCGCACGCAGGTCGCCAGCGACATCGCCCGTGCCGTGTCGCTCGGGCGGCGGGGCATGTGAGGATCAGCCATGGCATTTCACGAGGTCCGGTTTCCGGACAACATCAGCCAGGGCGCACGCGGTGGCCCGGAGCGGCGCACGCAGATCGTGGAGCTGGCCTCGGGCGCCGAGGAACGCAACGCGAGCTGGGCCAACTCGCGCCGCCGCTATGACGTCGCCTATGGCATCCGCCGCGCCGACGATCTGGCGGCGGTGGTCGCCTTCTTCGAGGCCCGCAATGGTCGTCTCCACGGCTTTCGCTTCAAGGACTGGGCCGATTTCAAGTCCTGCCAGCCATCGCAGGCGCCGGAGGCGACCGATCAGCCGATCGGCACCGGCAACGGCAGCACGACCCAGTTCCAGCTCGCCAAGCGTTACACCTCGGGCGCGCAGTCCTGGTCCCGCACCATCACCAAACCCGTCGCGGGAACCGTGACCATCGCCCTGAACGGCACGCCGCAGGCCTCCGGCTGGTCGGTTTCCACGACCACGGGCCTCATCACCTTCACCACCGCCCCGGCTGCGGGCGTCGCCATCACCGCGGGGTTCGAGTTCGACGTCCCCGTCCGCTTCGACACCGACGCTCTCGACGTCACCCTCGACCTCGAACGTCTCGGGTCGATCACCTCGATCCCGCTTGTGGAAATCCGCACATGAACGACGAATCCTTCTGGTCCCACCTTTGGCGCGAGATCGCCGCCTCGACGGCGCTGATGCTGGCCTTCTGGGGCGCGCTGGGCGGTGCCACCAATGCCCTGACCACCCGGATGGCGCTGCGCGAAGCCCTGCGCCATGTCCTGCTCGGCGGGTTGATTGCCGCGGGGATGGGCAGTTTTTCCATCGTGATCGTGACGGGCTGGCTCGGTCTGCCCGATGGCGCCGTCGCCGCGGGCGGGGCGGTCGGCTCGGCCGCCTATCTGGTCGGCGTCTTCGGGGCGGCCTTCATCGAACTGATCCTCGCCAGGCTCCGCCGCGCCGGGAAGGATGACGCCGATGCATGAGATCCTTCGCCTTGCCCGCTCGCTGCGCTGCGATCCTGCCGACCCCGGACAGGCCTTTGCCCACCGGCTGCGCATCGGCCTCGCGGTCGCCGTCCTGATCCTTTTCCTCTCAACCCTCGGGTAATCCCATGCAGACCTCTGATCGGGGGCTTCTCGCCCTGATCCGGCACGAAGGCGTCGTGCCCGGACCTTACCTCGATGTGAAGGACGTCTGGACCTTCGGCATCGGCCATACCGCCATCGCTGGTTCGCCCGATCCGGCACGGTTGCCGCGTGGGATGCCCGCCAATCTCGATGCCGGGATCCGCGAGGCGTTCCGCATCTTCCGCACCGACCTCGCCACTTACGAGGCCGAGGTGCTGCGCACCGTGAAGGTGCCGCTTGAACCCCACGAGTTCGATGCGCTGGTCTCCTTCCACTACAACACCGGTGGCATCGCCAAGGCCGCGCTGACGCACCACCTGAACGCAGGGAACCGCGCGGCGGCCGCAGCGGCCTTCATGGGCTGGCTCAAGCCCCCCGCCATCCGGTCCCGCCGCGAGGCCGAGCGCGATATCTTCGCGAGGGGTCTCTACTCGACCGGCACCATCCCGGTCTGGTCGGTCGACCGCAACGGCCGGGTCGATTTCTCGCGGCCGATCCGGCGGCTCAGCGAGGCCGAGGCGCTGGCACTGCTGCGCCCGCTCCTCAATCCACCCTCCAACCCTATGTCACCTGCCCCTTCCACGGCCGCCACCGACCCCGCACCCGTGCAGGCAGCGGCGAGCCTGACCGCCCGCATTCTCGCCTTCCTCAAGACTCTGATCGGAGCATGACCATGAACTGGACCCACGCACGCGGCCTCGTCTATCTCGCTTGCCTCGCCGCCTCCGGCCTCGCACTGGCCGGGCTGGCGGATTTCGACTTGGCCACCGGCATACTCGATATTCGCCCTTTCAATCTCTATGCCCTGACTGGCGCGACCGGAGGCGTCGTGTCTTCGCTCCTCGCGTCCGTAGCTCTCCTGCGCGGCTGGGGGCGGAAGTGAAGTCGCTTTCGCCCGCGCTTCAGGCCCACCTCGACGAGGGCACGACCACGCTTGCCTGGTGCTGGCGTATCACCCGCGCCGATGGCGTGACCTTCGGCTTCACGGACCACGACCGGACCCCGTCATTCGACGGGACCGAGTTCGAACCGGAAAGTGGTCTGACGGCATCCGAAGTCCGATCCGGCTCCGACCTCTCTGTCGATGCGCAGGATGCCCAAGGCGTGCTGTCCTCCGACCGGATCACCGAGACCGATATCCTCGACGGCCGATGGGACAATGCTTCGGTCGAGGTCTGGCGGGTGAACTGGACGAACCCCGCGCAGCGCGTTCTCCTGCGGCGCGGGGCCATCGGCCAGATCCGGCGTGGGCGGCTGGCTTTCGTGGCGGAGGTGCGGTCGCTGGCCCATGTCCTCGGCCAGACGGTGGGGCGGACGTTTCAGGCGAATTGCGATGCCGCGCTGGGCGATGTGCGCTGCGCCGTGAACCTCGAGGCCGCGGCCTTCAAGGGGACCGGCGCGGTCATCGATGTGCTGCGCGACCGAGCCTTCACGGCTTCTGGCGTCGCCAGTTTCTCGGCGGGCTGGTTCGCCTTCGGGCTGGTCGAATGGTCGACCGGCGCGAATGTGGGGCGGCGGGTCGAGGTGCTGTCGCACGACCTTGTCGACGGCGTAGCGATCCTGACCCTGCTGGAAGCGCCGGTGCGACCGATTTCGGCAACAGATGCATTCGTGGTCCGGGCGGGCTGCGACAAGCGGATCGCCACTTGTGGTGCGAAGTTCGCCAATGTCGCCAACTTCCGGGGCTTTCCGCACATCCCCGGCCAGGATGTCGTGCTGCGCTACGCCACCAAGGACGGCGGTCACGAGGGGGCGATGCTGTGAAGTCTGCCGATCCCGCCCATGTCATTACCGCCGCGCGATCCTGGCTCGGCACGCCCTACCACGACCAGGCCAGCTTGCGCGGGGTCGGCTGCGATTGTCTCGGCCTTGCGCGCGGCGTTTGGCGCGAGGTGGTGGGGCCTGAGCCGTTCCCGATCCCGCCCTACAGCCGCGACTGGGGCGAGACCGGCCCGCGCGAGGTGCTGGCCGACGGCACAAGACGGATGATGACGGAACTTCATCGATCCGAGGCTGGGCCCGGCGCACTGATCCTGTTCCGGATGATGCCCCGCGCCATCGCCAAGCATGTCGGGATCCTCACCGGCCCGGACTCCTTCCTCCACGCCTATGAGCGCCTTGGCGTGATCGAGGAGCCGCTGACACCCGCATGGCGGCGGCGCATCGCCTTCGCATTCCTGTTCCCCGCACGCTGACCACCACAACCCTTCGAACGCTGAGATTTCTCATGGCCACGCTCGTCCTCGGTGCCGTCGGTTCTGCCATCGGCGGGGCCTTTGGCGGCGCGATCCTCGGCTTTTCCGGGGCCGCCATCGGTGGCTTCATCGGCTCGACCATCGGCTCGGTGGTCGACAGCTGGATCGTGTCCTCGCTTGCGCCTGCGCAGAAGATCGAAGGGCAACGGCTGGATTCCCTGCGGATCACGTCCGCCACGGAAGGCGCGATCATCCCGCGCCTCTACGGCCGGATGCGGATCGGCGGCAACATCGTCTGGGCCACGGATTTCCGCGAGGAGACGAAGACCACGACACAGGGCGGCGGCAAAGGCGGGGGCGGCGGAAGGGTCCAGACGACCGAGTATATGTACTATGCCAGCTTCGCGGTGGCGCTCTGCGAGGGACAGATCACCGGCATCGGCCGCATCTGGGCGGATGGCAAGCCACTCGACATGACCGGGATCACCTGGCGCTGGTATCCGGGGAACGAGGCGCAAGCGGCCGACCCGTTCATCGCGGCGAAGATGGGCGCGACCAATACGCCCGCCTATCGCGGCACGGCTTATGTCGTCTTCGAGGAACTGGCTCTTGCGACCTACGGCAACCGCCTGCCGCAGCTCAGCTTCGAGGTGTTCCGGCCGCTGGCCGACCCTGACACCGCCGAGGGGCTGGTCAAGGCGGTAACGATGATCCCGGCCTCGGGCGAGTTCAGCTATGCGACCGAAGCCGTCCGCAAGACGGTCGGGGCGACGACCACGGTCTTCGGCCAGACCACCGGCGGCACGACCTCGGCCGAGAACCTGAACGCGCTCCCGGATGAGGCTGACATCGTCGTGGCCCTTGACCGTCTGCAGGCCATGGCACCGTCGGTCGAAAGCGTCAGTCTCGTCGTCGCCTGGTTCGGCAATGACCTGCGCGCAGGCAACTGCACGATCAAGCCCGGCGTCGAAGTGGCGACCAAGGTTACCAGCCCGAAGGTTTGGTCCGTGAATGGCGTGGCGCGGGCCAATGCGCATCTGGTCAGCCGCGATCCTGAAGACCGGCCAGTTTATGGCGGCACGCCTGCCGACTTCGCGGTGGTGCAGGCCATCCGCGAGATGAAGGCGCGCGGCCTGCGGGTGACGTTCTATCCGTTCCTGCTGATGGACGTCCCACCCGGGAACACGCTGCCGAACCCCTATAGCGCGAATGCCGCCACACCCGGCCAGCCGAGTTTCCCCTGGCGCGGTCGGATCACCTGTTCTCCGGCGCCGGGATATGCGGGGGCCGCGGACAAGACCGCCGCCGCAGCGACCCAAGTCTCCAGCTTCTTCGGCGCGGCCACCCCGGCGCAATTCGCCGTTTCCGGCGACAGTGTCAGCTGGACGGGCCCCGCAGGCGATTGGGGCTTGCGGCGGATGATCCTGCACTACGCCCATCTCTGCGCGGTGGCAGGCGGTGTCGATGCCTTCCTGATCGGCAGCGAGATGCGTGGGCTGACCACGATCCGCTCCAGCGCCAGTTCCTATCCGGCCGTGACCGCGTTCAAGGCGCTGGCGGCGGATGTGAAGTCGGTCCTCGGGCCGGGCACCAAGGTGGGCTACGCCTCGGACTGGTCGGAATACTTCGGTCACCAGCCGGGGGACGGCAGTGGCGACGTGTTCTTCCACCTCGACCCGCTCTGGTCGGATGCGAACATCGATTTCATCGGCATCGACAATTACATGCCGCTGTCGGATTGGCGCGATGGGTTCGACCATGCCGACGCCCTGCAAGGTTGGCCCGCCATCCATGACCGGGCCTACCTGCAGGCGAACATCGCCGCTGGCGAAGGCTTCGACTGGTTCTATGCCAGCGCCGCCGACCGGTCGGCCCAGATCCGCACGTCGATCACCGACGGCAGCGCGGGGAAGCCTTGGGTGTTCCGCTACAAGGATCTGCGCGCCTGGTGGTCGAACCCGCATTACAACCGCCCGGGCGGGGTGGAAAGCGGCACGCCCACGGCATGGGTGCCGCAATCGAAGCCCGTCTGGTTCACCGAACTGGGGTGCCCGGCCATCGACCGGGGCACCAACCAGCCGAACGTGTTCTTCGACCCGAAGTCGTCCGAGAGCTTCACGCCCTACTTCTCGCGAGGCTGGCGCGACGACGCCATCCAGCGCGCCTATCTGGAGGCGAGCTACCTGTGGTGGGGTCAGGGCGCGAACAACCCGACTTCGTCCGTCTACGGCGGTCGGATGGTCCATGTCCCCGAATGCGCCGCCTGGACGTGGGACGCGCGACCCTATCCGTTCTTTCCGGAACTCACCGGCGTCTGGACGGACGGGCCGAACTGGCGGCTTGGCCACTGGCTGACCGGGCGGCTGGGCGCCGTGTCGCTCGCCGCCCTCGTGCGCCACCTCTGTCTGCGCGCCGGGCTGGCTGAATACCTCATCGACGTCTCCGGCCTCTGGGGTGCGGTCGAGGGCTATGTGATCGGCGCACTGGAAAGCCCCCGCGCATCGATTTCCACCTTGGCTCGCCACTTCGGCTTCGATGCCATCGAGACAGAGGGCGTGATCCGCTTCGTCATGCGCGGGCGGGCATCCAGCCTGACCCTCACGGTAGATGATCTGGTTTCCAGCCGCGAGGGTGAGGCATTTGAACTGACCCGTGGCCAGGAGACCGAACTGCCGCAGGCTCTGAAGTGGCAGGTGGCGCGCGCCGACGAAGATTACGATGCGGCGCTGGTCGAGGCTCGGCGTATCACCGTCGACACCACCCGCATCTCCTCGGAAAGCTTCCCAATGGCGATCCCGCCCGAAGAGGCCGAACGCCGCTGCCGCCGCGCGCTGATGGAGGCCTGGATCGGCCGGGAAAGCGCGACCTTCCGTCTGCCGCCCTCGCGTCTGGCACTGGACCCGGCAGACGTCATCCGGCTCGCGCATGACGGCCGGGAGGTCGAGTTCCACCTCGTCTCCGTCGCCGATGCCGAGGCGCGCGGGATCGAGGCGGTGCGTCAGGACCGTGCGGCATATGACCTGCCACCCGGCGATCCGCGCCCGGCCTCGCTCGCCAGCCCCGTCGTCTTCGGCACGCCCGAGGTGGTGATGCTGGACCTGCCGCAGATCACCGAGGATCAGCCCGCCCATCGCCCCCTGATTGCCGCCCATGCCAGCCCCTGGCCGGGGGAGATCGCGGTTTTACGCAGCGCATCAACGGACGGCTTCAACCTCCTGACCACATTCGGCAGTCGGGCGCGGATCGGAACCATGGCCTTCGACCTCTTTCCGGGGCCGACCTCCCGCTTCGATCTCGGCAACGCGCTGGTCGTCGATCTGCTGTCTGGCACGCTGGAAAGCGTGACCGACGTGGCCCTGTTCGGCGGGGCCAATGCGGTCGCCGTCGAGACAGTGGCTGGGGTCTGGGAAATCGTCCAAGCAGGCGCGGCCGAACTGATCGCCGCTGGTCGCTATCGCCTGACCCGCCTCCTGCGCGGCCAGCGCGGGACGGAACACGCCATGGGCAATCCGACCCCTGCCGGGGCGCGGGTCGTGGTGCTGGATGCGACCTTGGCCGCGCTCCCCATCGCCGAAGCTGACCTCGGCCTGCCGTGGAACTGGCGCGTGGGCCCGGCCGCGCGCGCCGTCACCGATGACAGCTACGCCGCGCTGGGGTTCACCCCGACCGGACGGGGCCTTGTCCCCTTCGCCCCTGTCCATGTCGAACAGCCGTGGCGGACAGCGCGCAGCCCGGGCGACCTGACCATCCGCTGGACGCGGCGATCCCGCGCGCTGGTGGCCGATACCTGGGAACAGGTCGAAGTGCCGCTGGCCGAAGACGTCGAGGGGTACGACGTCCAGATCCTCGACGGCGCTGCGGTCAGGCGCACGCTGTCCAGCGACACGACCTCTGTCCTTTACACCGCCGCCCAGCAGAGCGCCGATTGGGGCGCTCCGGTCGGGCCCGGCCAGACGCTGGCGATCCGCATCTATCAGCTTTCGAACCGCCTTGGCCGCGGCACGCCCGCGAACGTGACGCTTCAATTCTGATCTCAACCCACGGGAAACCCCATGTCCAACACCACGACCCATCTGGGCCTGCCGTATCTTCTGGCGGCGCAGGCGCAGAAACATGTCACCCATAACGAGGCGCTGCGCCTGCTCGATGCCATGGTGCAGCTGTCGGTCTTGGACCGCACGCGCACTGCACCACCGGCCAGTCCCGCCGATGGCAACCGGCATCTGGTGGCCTCCGGCGCCACTGGCCTCTGGGCCGGGTGGGACCTGAACATCGCTTTCTGGGTGGACGGCGCGTGGATCCGCCTCGTCCCACGCACCGGCTGGCTGGTCTGGATCGCGGACGAGGGCCTATTCCTCGTCTGGATCGGCAGCGCTTGGGAGGTCGTGGGCGAGCCCCGGGACGTGTCAGACGCGGTGTTCAGCCTGGTGAACGATGCCGATCCGACGAAGAAGGTGACCTTCTCGCTGGCGGGGATCAGCGCAGGGACGACGCGCAGCTTCACGCTGCCAAACACCTCCTCAGAACTGGCGATCCTCGCGGGCACCCAGACCTTCACCGGCAACAAGACCTTCTCGGGCACGCTGACCGCCTCGGGCACAGTCACCGTTTCGGCAGCTGCGGCCAGTATCGGCACGGCGACGACGACGGCCACCTATGGGATGGGCACTGGTGCGACGACCACGGGCGTCACCAAGACGGTGAACCTCGGCACGGGCGGGGCATCCGGATCGACCACGGTCGTGAACATCGGCTCTGCGACGGCTGGCGCGGGCGGCACGACCGTGATCAACACGCCCACGGTCACCTTCGCCAATGCCGTCACGCAGGTCGGCATGCCGCAGGCGAACCTGACGGCACAGCTTCTGGGCCTCGGCGGGGCCACGGCGGACAGTTACAACCGGATGTCGGTCAACACGCCCGCCGTGCTGCTGAACAACGCTGGCGCGGGCATCGAGGCGACGGTCAACAAGGCCGCCGCCGGGAATGACGCGGCCTTCGCCTTCAAGACCGGCTTCTCCGCCCGCGCGCTGATCGGCCTCTTGGGCAACGATGACTTAAGCTTCAAGGTCAGCCCGGATGGCTCGGCCTTCTTCGATGCCATCCGCATCGACCGGACCAGCGGCCAGGTAGAACTGCCGCAGCCCACGGTCTTGCCAGGTCTGGCCGCAGCGCCATCGCCGCCGCCCGCAGGCAAGGCCGCCCTCTATGCGCGCACCCGCGCCGGGGCACCGTGGATCGACGTGATGCGCCCTTCCGGCCGGGACTTCCCCCTGCAGCCGCATTTCGGGGTGAACCGCATCGCCAACTGGTCCCCCTCCGTCAGCACCACGATCACCACCGAAGGCTTGCCGATCACCTCGGTCGGCACCGTTTCACACCCGACGCTGGCTGCGACGAACCTTGCTGCTTCCATGCGGCGATGGCGTCTTACGTCGGCGGCCGTCGTGGACTCGGTCGCCGACCAGCGCTCCGCAGGCTGGGCCTGCTGGCGCGGGAACGC
The DNA here is from genome assembly GCF_024105395.1 of Paracoccus sp. 08. Classification (NCBI taxonomy): domain Bacteria; kingdom Pseudomonadati; phylum Pseudomonadota; class Alphaproteobacteria; order Rhodobacterales; family Paracoccaceae; genus Paracoccus; species Paracoccus sp. 08. The sequence goes on from NZ_WEKR01000016.1 coordinate 55,678, forward strand.
GGCGGGGCTGGGCGGCTGGACCTTCGTGACGCGAATTTCGCTGACGACGCTGCAAGCGACAGGCATGGGGTTCTTCGGGCTCTATGGATCAACCGCAGCGCTTGCCACCACCTTGACGCTGGCTGCAGCCATCAACTGCATTGGTATCGGCTTCCAGCGCGGCACCCATGCCAACTGGCAGCTGGTCGCAAACGACGGGACCGGGGCACCGACCTTAACCGACCTGGGGGCCGCCTTCGCCATCGCGACCGGCGGTGTCCTGAGCCTTTTCATCGCCGCACCCCCGAATGGTTCATCGGTGTGGGTCCGAGCCGTGAACGAGGTCACCGGAGCCACCTTCGAACAGGAAATCACCGCCGATCTGCCCGCCGCGACGCAGTTCCTGTCGCCGCGGCTGTTCCTGAACACCGGCGCCACGGCCGCCGCCGTCGCCTACGACTGCGCTGGGGTCTATGTCGAGACGGACTTCTGATCCGGCTTCTTGGCAGGCCAGCTCGTGTGAATCCCGGGCCGGGCGACATCAAAACGGGAAGCGCCGAACGCCTCGACCGAGGCGCATCGCCCGGCCCGGATCACAGGTTCACGGTTTCAAGGAGCGGCAGGGATTCGCTGCGCGGGAATGGTGGCACGGCAAAGCGGCACCTGTCTCGTGCGGCGATGGGCACAATTGTGCACCTTGGATCAGACCCTGGTTCGGCGTCTTGATCTGGTGACCGTTGGCCGGTCACCACCTGAAATCTTCGCTTTCCCGGTGCAGGTAGGGTAACGAACGCAGCCAAGGAACTTGCCAAAGCTGCCGCTTCGTTCGACCAGCCAGCCATCTTCGCAATCCGGGCAAGTCGGATAGCTGGCACCACACCCGCAGCGAACCTCGCTCGTCCCCTCGGCAAGGCGTGGCAGGGCCGTGCCGCAGGACGGGCAGGCGGGCAGAAGGTTTCCGCAGTGCTGGACGTGCTCACATCGATACCAGATGCGGCCATCCTGCCCGGTCACGCCCAGCAATCGTCCCCCGCATTCGCCACAGACGTGGGCCTCTGGTTCCGCTCCGGGGGCTGTCGAAATCCCGTAGGCCGGGTCTTTGCGCAGCTCGGTCACGAAGGAGGACGGTCGAGCATTCGAGGCAAGGATCGTCAGGGTATGTCGGGCTCGCGTCATCGCCACATACATGACGCGCCGCTCCTCTGCGTTCTGGAACGCCTCCTCCTCCGGCGAGACCAGCGACAGGAGCGGGTCGTCGACGATCTCTGACGGGAACCCCATGCGCCCGCTGTCGGCGTTCAGCAGGATGACATGGTCAGCCTCCAGACCCTTCGAGGCATGGATGGTCTTGAAGCTGATCTTCAGCTGCGGGAATCGGCGCCGCAGACCCGGCATGTCTGGCTCGTTGAAACGGTAGCGGCCGAGGACCAGCGCCGTCGTGGGCTTGGCCTCGGCCGCAGTGGCGGCAGACAGGGCGGCAAGCACTTCGTTCAGTTTCCCCTCGTCCTCGCCCTTGGACACAGTGACGACCCTGATCGCCGGTTCGGTCGCGGTCCCAGCCGGGACGATCTTCTTATCGATCTGGGCGGGGTTCCGCAGAACGAAGGTTCGGGCGGCAAAGGCGATCTGGTCGACCGACCGGAAGGTGCGGCCGAGATCGACGGTTCTGTGCACGCCAGTCTCGCCATGGAAGCTGCCGCCGAACTCCCGCCCGAAATGGCGCATCAGGTGGATATCGGACCCTGCAAAGCGGAAGATCGATTGCCAGTCGTCACCCACGGCAAAGACGCGCACATCCGGATGCTGGGCCTTCAGCGCCTTCACCAGCCGCGCCCGGCTTTGCGAAATGTCCTGGAACTCGTCGACCAGGATGTGGCGGAACGGGCTGATGTAGCGACCAGTCTCGGCATAGCGCGCGGCGCGCAAGATCATGTCCTCAAAATCGATCCGGCCCTCCAAACGCTTCTGATATTCCTCGAAGACCGGCGCAAAGACGTCGAGGAACGCCCGGGCGCGTTTGCCAAGCTTCATCCGGTCGGACTTGGTCTCGCAGTCCTGCAGGCTGTAGCCGCCGCTTTTGAACTTGCGCAGGAAGGTTCCGAGCAGCTTGGAAAAGTCATCGACCTGCTTCAGTTCGACGATCCGGTCATAGATGGTATCGACCGGCCGGGGGTTCAGGGTAACATGCGGTGCCAGCTTTTCGGCGAGGCCGGTCAGCAGGCGGCCCTCCTGCCGTTCATAGCTGTAGGTCTCGATCAGGGTGGTCTGATGCTCGGCGTGGACCTTCCGCTTCCAGTCCATGCCCGCCAGGTATTCGTCGCGATCCACGAAAGGCGCCGTGACCAGCCTTTCGCTGCCGTCCCGCGCCTTTTCGCGCCGCACCCCGAAATGCTCGATGTAGATGCCGCTTTCGGTCAGGCGGAAATCGGGCTGGTAATCGCGCCTGCCGATCTCGGAAACCTTGTGTTCGTAGAGGGGCTCGTATTCGTAGTCGACGCCGTTTTCATAAAGCCAGTTGGCGATCTGCAACTCTTCGTAGCTCTTGACCTTCTCGCCCTGCAACGTCCGCAGGTCTTGGGCTTCCATGTGCGTGTAGAAGTCGTGCTTGGTCTTGAAATCCCATTCGGTTTTCGGCTCGACCAGGAAATGCGCGAAGAACTGGATGATCGCCTTCGACACCTCTGACAGGCGGTAGACCAGATCCTTCAGGATCTGCTTGATCAGGTTGGTGAAGGCCATGTCGTCGGTGGCATGGTCGGCCAAAGCGGGCTTTGAACCCTCGACGATCCCGATGATGTCATAGGCAATCGCGTGGAAGGTTCGCGCGACGATGGGCACGCCGGATCGGGCCTCGACCCGTTCCGACATTTCCTCGGCCGCGTTTTTCGCGAAGGCCAGAAGCAGGATTTCTTCCGGTTGTCGGATGCCTGCCTTCACCAGATAGGCGGCCTTGGCGGTGATGACGCTGGTCTTGCCCGACCCCGCGCCAGCGAGGACCAGCGTCGCATCCTCATCGACGACAACCGAAAGGCGCTGTTCCGGCGTCAGCGGCTTGCTCTCGATGGAGTCGAAGAAATCCTTCCAGCGGTCCAGTTCGGCCGTGACGAAGGAGGCGATGGCATTCGCCCGCGCCGTTCGCGGGTCGGCGACGAATTTCCGGACAGGTGCGATGCGCGCGACGACCTCGGGGCCGATGGCATCGGCATTCAGCTTCGACAGAAGCGATGCATCCAGAGCCTTGGCGTCATCCATGAGCGGCGCGATCTTGCACGCCGAGGGATATTGCGACGGTGCCGCTAGTCTCAGCACCCCGGCAAGAACCCTGTCCAGCCGCGCCGCTTCCTTTTCAAGGGCTGCGAGATTGACGCGCGTCCAAGCTTCCTTGACCTCTTCTGCGAACTCCGTAGCTGCGACGTTCCCCGCCCCCTTCAACGTGACATCGTCATGCTCCTGCGAGTTTATGGTCAGCGCAGTCCCGAACATCCCCTTCCGGAGAGCTGGCGCACGCGTCAACGCCTGTAGTGACACGGTGGCAACCTGACCGCGTCGCGTAATCCTGATGTGATTCCCGTCTAGCGCCATGGCACGAGCAGACATCCCAAAGGGGTCAATCAGAAATCCAAGTAAAGGGCGTTGTTGCAGTCGAATCAATGAACTGGGCCTCGTCGTCGTCCTGTCAGCTTGTGCTGTGGCCAGGGTGATCTGCAACCGTGAACCAGGGATTCTGGCGCTGTCTTTGCTCTGGAGGCTGTGAGACTTGGCGGCCGATATGGGACCATGAATACGATGGCGTGGCGGTACAGCCTTGATGACCGCCCACTGGCAGCAACGATCTTTGATGACAGTATTTACCGCTTTTCTGTCATCAAAGTATCTTGAGGTGCACAGGCTGGCGTCAAGAACCCGGCATAGAGGCGGCTGTGCGGAGAATAGTGACGCTAATCTCCGCACATTTTGCGGTGCTTGATCCTCGTGGCCCTATCGGGTGCACGGCACCAGGATAGCGCCCCACCGCTTAACTTTGGCCTTCTGTGGAAGTGCGAACGTGATGACAGAGCCGCGCAGTTCGAACGCGCGCACCGGGCAATGCTGAGCCACCCTTGTCCGCGTATTCATTCTTGCTTATATTGAAGACAGAAACCGGAGGCCAGCATGTCCCAAACCACGACGATGACTGTCCGCATCAGCGGCGCACTGAGCGAGTTCGTGGCATCGAACGTCGGTGAGAACGGGTCCTACGAGAACATCAGCGAATACGTCCGCGACCTGATCCGGCGCGATAAGGAGCGGGCCGAGGCTGAAGCTTTCAATCGGCTGAAGGCCGAGCTGACGCGCGCCTTCGCAGCGCCTGAGGAAAGCTATCTCCCGTTGACCGCCGCCGAGGTGATCGCCCGGAACCGGGGCTGACATCGTGGCAATTCGCGTCCAAGAGGCTGCATCGCTGCGGCTTGACGAGATCTACCGGTATACGCGCGACCGCTGGGGCGCTGAACAGGCTGATCGGTACATCACCGACCTCTTCGCAGCGTTCGACCAGATCGAAAGCCACGTCGTTGCGTCGCGCCCCATCCCGGCCGAGTTCGGGGTCGAGGGCTTCTACTTCCGGCACGCGCATCATTTCGTGTACTGGCGGCGGCTGTCGAACGGGGACGTCGGCATCGTGACGATCCTGCACGAGCGGATGCATCAGATGGACCGGTTTCGGGAGGATCTTCCTAGGTGATGCGGGCCAACCTGAGCGATCATGTTGCCCGGCGAAGGGGGGCTCGCAAAACGTTGACCAGGTGTTGACAAGAATTTGGAACGACGAAAGCCGAGCGTTATGCTCGGCTTTGAAGTCTTTGATAAATCAATAAGATTTGGTTGCGGGGGTAGGATTTGAACCTACGACCTTCAGGTTATGAGCCTGACGAGCTACCGGGCTGCTCTACCCCGCGCCAAGGTTGTCCTGATCGGGTTTGTTTCATCGTATCAGAGAGATATTGCGTTTCTTACCAGGTCTGGCGGTGACCTACTCTCCCACGTCTTAAGACGCAGTACCATCGGCGCAGCGGCACTTAACGGCCGAGTTCGGGATGGGATCGGGTGTTTTGCTCGCGCTAGGGCCACCAGACCAGGAAAGAAACGCTCAGCGTCG
>NZ_WEKR01000017.1:0-69283 GCF_024105395.1 Paracoccus sp. 08
GCTGTGCACGGCCTCGGCGCGAGGCGACAGGCGCTTTGCGGTCAGAGGCCCGCTGCCGTGGCGGATCACCGCGGCAGGCGTCTCAACCGTCGGGGGCGCGACGGTGTCGGTGGCGGGCTGGACCGCGACCGCTGCCGGGACCGCGACCACATGCGGGATGATGCGCGAGATGACCGGCACCGCGGCGACGATGGGCTGTTCGATCTCGATCTGCGGGGCGGTCACGCGCGCCTGGCTGAGGACCGGCTCGCTGAAGGGCCGGCGGTTGTACTGTTCCTGCACCAGCCGCGAGGGGCCGAAATCGGGATTGCCCTGGAACCGGTCGTCGCCCGGCCGCGCCTGAAATCCGGATGGGCGAAAGCCCTGGGCGCGGGCGAAATCCTCGGCCTCGTGCAGGGTGCGGCGGGCGACGGCGGCCACACGCAACGTCTCGATGTCACCGTTCGTGGCGGGGCACCAGTCGAAGGCCAGTTCCTCGGCCCGATAGGGGGTCGACGCCTCCAGCGCGCGCGCAATGGTTGCAGCGGTGTCCGAGCCGAAGGGGACCGTCAGCACCGTGTACAGGATCTGATCGTCGGGGATCACCAGGACCGTGTCCAGTTCCCCGGCCTGGCCGCCCGCCTGCTCGCGCAGCCCGTTCAGCACGGCGGCCATGTCGCCGCCGGCGAAGCGGGCATGGCCCAGGGGCCGCCAATCCGGGCCGTTGCGGCATTCCAGCCGGACCGCCTCCTGGGTAAAGCTCATGGCGAATTCGGGTGGCGCGGCGTGCTGGTTCATGGCTGTCTTCACTGCTCGGGGTGCGTCGCGTGGTCGTGCCCGCGACGTCGTTGTTCACCAATCACCACTACCGCAAATTGTGGAACGTTGAAAGAAGAACTGCCATATCTGTGATCGGTTTTGCGCGTGAAAGGGCTAGGAAGCGGGCATCGGTCAGGGCATCAACGCCTGAGCGAACACGCGATCAGAAAGGATCCCCTGATGCGACCGATCTTCCGTGCCCCCCCTGCCAGACGGCTGGCCCTGTCCGTGGCCATGACCGCCCTGATGGCCGCCCCCGCCCTTGCCGCGCCCATGGCCTGCGGTCCGGCCGGTCCGTCGCGCCTGACCGTCACCGGCGAGGGGCAGTCCCGCATCGCCCCCGACATGGCGACCGTCCAGCTGGGCGTGACCACACAGGCCGACAGCGCCGCCGCCGCGATGGAGCAGAACAGCACCCAGCAGAGCGCGGTGATCGAGGCGCTGACCGGTGCCGGGATCGACGAGGCGCAGATCCAGACCTCGGGGCTGAACCTGAACCCGCTGATGCAGTATGGCGAGAACCAGGCCCCGACCGTCACCGGCTATCAGGCGACGAACACCGTTGCGGTGCGCGTGTCCGACCTGGCCCGTCTGGGCGAGGTTCTGGATGCCATCGTCACCGCGGGTGCCAATGAGATAAACGGCATCACCTTCAGCCGCGAGGATGGCGCCGAGGCGCAGGATCAGGCCCGCCGCGATGCGGTGACCGACGCACGCCGCAAGGCCGAGCTGCTGGCAGAGGCGGCGGGCGTCGACCTGGGCCCGGTGCTGACGCTGCGCGACATTCAGACCGGCACGGGCGGACCGCGCCCGATGATGCGCATGGAGGCCGCGATGGCCGATGCCGTGCCCGTCCAGGCCGGAGAGGTCGAGATGGCCGCCCAGGTCGAGATCGAATACGCGCTGGCCGGAGAGGGTGCCTGTGCGCCGATGCCGCCGCACGGCATGGGCATGCATCACGGCGACCGCGGTCATGGCGGCCCCGAGCATGGTGGGCCTGAGCATGGTGGCCCCGAACATGGAGGTCCCGCGGGTGGTCCGGCGGGCGGGCCTGACGGCAGCCCCGTTCATCCGCCGATGCCCGGCGACGGCGCGCCCGCGCCGGACGAACCGATCGTGCCCGGCATCGTCGAGCCGCTGCCCGAGACCCCGGCGAACTGACCGGACGACAATGCAGGGACGGGCCGGGGGGCGACCCCCGGCCCGTTTCGTCAGGCCGTGGCCTTGGCCAGGGCCTGATCCAGGTCGGCGATCAGATCGTCCGCATCCTCGATGCCCACCGACAGGCGGACGACCTCGGGGGCGGCACCGGCAGCGCGCTGCTGATCCTCGGTCAGTTGGCGGTGGGTGGTGGAGGCCGAATGGATCACCAGCGACCGCGCATCGCCCAGGTTCGCCACATGGCTGAACAGCGACAACGCATCGACCAGCTTGACCGCCGCCGCATAGCCGCCCCTGATCGCGAAGGTGAACAGCGCCCCGGCGCCCTTGGGATACAGCCGGCGCGCCGTCGCGTTCCACGGAGAGCTGTCCAGGCCGGCATAGGTCACCCGCTCCACCCGGTCGTCGGCCTCCAGCCAGGCGGCGACCTTCTGCGCGTTGGCGACATGGCGTTCCATCCGCAGGCCAAGCGTCTCGATCCCCATCAGCGTGTAATGCGCGCCCTGCGGGTTCATGGTCATGCCCAGATCGCGCAGCCCGATGGCGATGCCGTGGAAGGTGAAGGCCATGTTGCCGAAGGTCTCGTGGAATTTCAGCCCGTGATAGGCAGGTTCCGGGGCCGACAGGCTGGGAAACTTGTCGCTGGCGGACCAGTCGAAGGTGCCGCTGTCCACGACCACGCCGCCGGTGACCGTGCCGTTGCCGGTCATGTATTTCGTCAAGCTGTGAACGACCAGCGTCGCGCCCATCTCGATCGGGCGGCACAGATAGGGGGTGGCCAGCGTATTGTCGACGATCAGCGGGATCCCTGCCGCATCCGCGATGGCCGCGACCGCCGGGATGTCGGTGACCGACCCGCCGGGATTGCTGATCGATTCGCAGAAGACCGCGCGCGTGTCGTCGTCGATCGCCGCGCGCAGCGCCCCGGGGTCGTCGAAGTCGACGAACTTGGCCGACCATCCGAACCGCCGGATCGTGTGGCTGAACTGGGTCACCGTGCCGCCATAGAGCCGGGTCGAGGCCACGATGTTGCGCCCGGGCGCCATCAGCGGAAACAGCGCCATGATCTGCGCCGCATGGCCCGACGAACAGCAGACCGCGCCCGCACCCCCCTCCAGCGCCGCGACGCGCGCTTGCAGCGCCGCGACGGTCGGGTTGGTCAGGCGCGAATAGATGTATCCGACCTCCTGCAGGTTGAACAGGCGCGCGGCGTGGTCGGCGTCGCGGAAGGCATAGGCCGTCGTCTGATAGATCGGCACCTGCCGCGCCCCGGTCGCCGGATCGGCGGCCGCCCCCGCATGGATCGCCCGCGTGTCGAAACCCTGTTGATCGCTCATGGTGTCCTCCCTCCGATGTGGCGCAAGCCTAGTCGCCGGGCCGGGCGGGCGGCAATCGGGAAAAGGCTTCTCCGGCGGGGGACCGGGGCAGGGGAAATCCTCTCCTCAGCGGCCTTGGCGGCGCGCCATGAAGGCCAGCTTCTCGAACAGGGCCACGTCCTGTTCGTTCTTCAGCAGCGCGCCGTGCAGCTTGGGCAGCATCGTCGCAGGATCGCGGGCCAGATCCTCGGGAGACAGGTCCTCGGCCAGGATCAGCTTCAGCCAGTCCAGGAACTCGCTGGTCGAGGGCTTCTTCTTCAGCCCCGGCACGTCGCGCAACTCCATGAACTGGGACAGCGCGCTGTCCAGCAGGCGGGGTTTCAGCCCCGGGTGGTGCACCTCGACGATGGCGCGCAGGGTCGCGGCATCGGGAAACCGGATATAATGGAAAAAGCACCGCCGCAGGAACGCGTCCGGCAGCTCCTTTTCGTTGTTCGAGGTGATGATGACCACGGGCCGGTGCGCGGCGCGCACCGTTTCTCCGGTTTCGTAGACATGGAACTCCATCCGGTCCAGTTCCTGCAGCAGGTCGTTCGGAAACTCGATATCGGCCTTGTCGACCTCGTCGATCAGCAGCACGACCCGTGCGGGGGCGGCAAAGGCCTGCCACAGCTTGCCCCGCCGGATATAGTTCGACACGTCGTTCACCCGCGCGTCGCCCAGCTGGCTGTCGCGCAGCCGACTGACCGCATCGTATTCGTACAGCCCCTGCTGCGCCTTGGTCGTGGACTTCACGTGCCATTCGATGATGGGCATGCCCAAGCTGGCGGCGACCTGCCGGGCCAGCTCCGTCTTTCCGGTTCCGGGCTCTCCCTTGACCAGCAGCGGGCGTTCCAGCGTGATGGCGGCGTTCACCGCCAGGGCCAGGTCGGGCGGGGCCACATAGCGGTCGGTTCCCGTGAACTGCATGAAAACTCTCCTTTAGCGCAAGGTGCTTGGCCGCAACTGCCCGCAAAGTTGCGGCGAATTGCACGCCGCGCATCATTAGCGCCCTGAACCCTAGTGACAAGCAGCACGTCATACTTTAAGGGACCGCGCAAGGTGCCGGTAATTTTGCTCCGCCCGGCGCCGCCGGAGGACGTAATGAAAGCCCAGACCTTCCTTCCCCAGGATTATCGTCCCGCCGAGGACGAACCCTTCATGAACGAGCGTCAGCTCGAATATTTCCGGCGGAAGCTCGAGGCCTGGAAGCAGGAACTGCTCAGCCAGTCGGCCGAGACCCTGGAAGGACTGCAGGACAGCGCCCGCAGCGTTCCCGATCTGGCCGACCGCGCCAGCGAGGAGACCGACCGCGCGCTGGAACTGCGTACCCGCGACCGTCAGCGCAAGCTGGTCAGCAAGATCGACGCCGCGCTGCGCCGCATCGAGACCGGCGATTTCGGCTATTGCGAGATGACCGGCGAGCCGATCAGCCTGCGTCGTCTGGATGCCCGTCCCATCGCAACCATGACGCTGGAGGCGCAGGAGCGTCACGAGCGCAAGGAACGCGTTCACCGCGACGACTGATCCATCCGTCAGCGCCGCGCCGCGCCAGGCCCCGCCCGGTGCGGGGCCTTGTCATATCCGGAGGTCCGATCCATGTCCGCGCTTGAGAACCGCCCCGTGACCGTCATCGGCGCCGGAATCGGCGGCCTGACGGCGGCGCTGGCCCTGGCGCGACGCGGGGCGCAGGTCACGGTCCTGGAACGCGCGCCCGAACTGGGCGAGGTCGGCGCGGGGATCCAGATCTCGGCCAATGCGGTGCGGGTGCTGGATGCGCTTGGCCTGGGAACCGCGCTGGATGGCACCGCGCTGCGCACGGACGCGGTACAGCTGAACGACGAACGCGGGAGGCGCGTGCTGCGCATGGACCTTCGGGCGCACCGCCCGGAGGCGCGCTTTCTGCTGATCCACCGCGCCCGGCTGATCGGTCTGCTGGCCGATGCGGCACGGCAGGCGGGCGTGACGATCCAGCTTGGCGTGACGGCGGCTGATGCCGATTGCCTGACCATCGCCGCCGACGGGCTGCGCAGCACGTATCGGGCAGCACTGAACGGCCAGCAGGTGCCGTTCTTCACCGGCCAGACCGCATGGCGCGCCCTGATCCCCGATCCCGGAGGCGCGCCCGTCGCGCAGGTCTTCATGGCCGCGCGCAGGCATCTGGTCAGCTATCCGCTGCCCGGCGGCCTGCGCAACATCGTGGCCGTCGAGGAACGCCCGGACTGGCAGGACGAGGGCTGGTCCCATCCCGGCGACCCCGACCGCCTGCGCGCGGCCTTTGCGGGCATGGGCGGGCCGGTGCCGGGCTGGCTGGCCCAGGTGGACCATACGCATCTGTGGGGTCTCTTCCGCCATCCGGTCGCGGCGCGCTGGCATGACGACCGGCTTGCCCTGCTGGGCGATGCGGCCCACCCGACGCTGCCCTTTCTGGCCCAGGGCGCAGGCATGGCCATCGAGGACGCCTGGACGCTTGCCGCCTGCCTGGATGCGATCCCGGATCAGCCGCAGGCCCTGGCCCGCTATCAGACGCTGCGCCAGCCGCGCGTGACCCGCATCGTCGATGCGGCGAACGCCAATGCCCGCAACTATCATTTCGGGGGTGTCATGCGGATCGGCGCGCATTCGGTGCTGCGCGTGGCGGACCGTCTGGCGCCGTCGCTGATGCCCGGCCGTTTCGACTGGCTCTATGACTTCGATCCCGTGGGACAAATACCCTGATCCGCCATCGGCACCCCTCCGCGACGGGGGGGCCGGGGGGGCGCATAGCCCCCCGGCCACCGCGGGACGCAGCTCAGGCCGCGCGTTCGACCGCCGCGACGATGCCGTCGACGACCTCGCGCAGGACGGCCTCGTCCTCGGCCTCGGCCATCACCCGGATCAGCGGCTCGGTCCCCGACTTCCGGATCAGCACCCGGCCAGACCCGGCCAGCCGCGCCTCCGCATCCGCGATCATGCGCTTGACCGGCTCGGCCGCCAGCGGATCGGCACCCGCGGCATAGCGGACGTTCTTCAGCATCTGCGGCACGGGTTCGAACTGCGCGACCAGTTCGCTTGCCGGCCGACCCGTCTCGGCCATCGCGCCCAGCACCTGCATCGCGGCCACCAGCCCGTCGCCGGTGGTGGCATAGTCGGTCATCACGATATGACCAGACTGTTCGCCGCCCAGGTTAAAGCCGCCCTCGCGCATGCGCTCGACCACATAGCGGTCACCGACCTGCGTCCGCTCCAGCCGCAGGCCGCGTGCGGTCAGGTAATGCTCCAGCCCCAGGTTCGACATGACCGTGGCGACCAGCGCGCCGCCTGCAAGCCGGCCCTGTTCGGCCCACCGCCCGGCCAACAGCGCCATGATCTGGTCACCATCCGCCACGCGGCCCGTCTGGTCCACGATCACCACCCGGTCGGCATCGCCGTCCAGGCTGATTCCCAGATGCGCGCCATGGGCACGGACCGCATCGGCGCAGGCCTGGGGATGCGTGCTTCCGACGCCGTCGTTGATGTTGAATCCGTCCGGCTCGACGCCCAGGGGGATCACATCCGCGCCCAGCTCCCACAGGACGTCGGGCGCGGCGCGATAGGCGGCGCCGTTCGCACAGTCCAAGACCACCTTCAGCCCGTCCAGCCGCAGCTTGGCCGGGAAGGTCGTCTTGGCATATTCCATGTAGCGGCCCCGACCATCGTCGATCCGCTTGGCCCGGCCAATGCTGGCCGGGGCGACGGGGTCCAGCGCGCCCGCGACCAGCGCCTCGATCTCGGCCTCGGCCTCGTCGGACAGCTTGAAGCCGTCGGGACCGAAGAACTTGATGCCGTTGTCCTCGGCCGGGTTGTGGCTGGCCGAGATCATGATCCCCAGATCGGCCCGCATCGACCGCGTCAGGAACCCGACGGCCGGCGTCGGCACCGGGCCCAGCAGCAGCACGTTCATGCCCGTGCTGGTCAACCCCGCCGTCAGCGCGTTTTCCAGCATGTAGCCCGACAAGCGCGTGTCCTTGCCGATCACCACGCGGTGCCGGTTGCGCCCGTCGCGGCGAAAATAACGGCCGGCGGCGGCGCCAAGGCGCAGCGCCATCTCGGCGGTCATCGGATAGGTGTTGGCGCGCCCGCGGACCCCGTCGGTGCCGAAAAGCTTCCTGCTCATGTCCCTGCCTTCCCGTTCTTGTTGAGGGCCGCGATCAGGCGCAGCCCCTGTGCGTGTTCCGCGACATCGTGGACGCGGTGGATCTGGACCCCCTGGGCCACGGCCGCGACCGTCAGGGCCAGCGTGCCGGGCATGCGCTCTGCCGCCAGGTCGGCCCCGCCGATCCGGCCGATGAAACGCTTGCGCGACACGCCCAGCAGGATCGGGCAGCCCAGCCCATGATACAGCGAAATCCGCCGCAGGATCGCCAGATTATGCGCCTCCGTCTTGCCGAAGCCGATGCCCGGATCGATCACGATGCGATCAGCGGGAATGCCCGCCCGGACCGCCCGGTCGATGCGTGCGGCCAAGGCATCATAGACGTCCAGCAGCACGTCGTCGTAACGTGGGTCGTCCTGCATGGTGGCTGGCAGCCCCTGCGCATGCATCAGGCAGACAGGCACCCCGGCACCGGCCACCAGGGGTGCCAGTCCCGCATCAAAATCAAGACCCGACACGTCGTTGACCATACCGGCACCGGCGGCAAGCGCCGCCTGCGCGACCGCGGCCTTGCGCGTATCGACCGATATTGGCAACAGGCCGCGGGCGGCGTCGATTGCGGGCAGGATGCGGGCGATCTCGTCCGGGACGGCGATCTCCTCGGCTCCTGGACGGGTGGATTCGCCGCCGATGTCCAGCAGGTCCGCCCCATCCGCCGCCAAGGCACGCGCTTGGGTTGCAGGATCGTACCGGCCGCCGTCCGAGAAGCTGTCGGGGGTCGCATTGACGATGCCCATCAATCGCGGTCGGTCCAGCGTCAGGCCCAGGACGGACGGCCGCGGGGCCGTCAGGGCCACCATCACGCGATCGGGTGCGCTGTCGACGATGCGCGGGGCCGCGCCGCGTTGCAGGCATTCCAGATGCGTGAACCTGGTCCACCCCCCGGCGAGGGGCCAACGGCCGCCCTGATCCTGCGGGATGGGGCGATAGTAGAGGCCGTCCTGCATCATCGGATGTTAGGCGGTGCGCAGATGCGCGACGCTGACCGCCAACCCGTCCGGTACGACCGGCAGCGGCCTGTCGGCAGGGCCGGCGAAATCGATGTGATGGGCCCCAAGACGCCCCGCCAGCCACAGCGCAAGGCTGTCGGGACCGTCGCCTGCATCCGGGGCATCGGCGGCAAGACGCGTGGGCGCCCAGATCACCGGCTGGCGCAGCTGGATCGCCGCGTCCAGTTCGGTGCGGGTCTCCGCCACCTCGATGCCCAGGTCGCCGCCAAGCCGCCATGCGGCCTGATCCAGCGACAACAGCGCCAGGCGGCGGGCATGCGGCCCGTCATCGGTCATGGGCAGGGCGCCCGGAACGATCACGACCGCCCCCGTGGCCAGCGGTGCGCCGGGGGCGTGCACAAGGATCGCCACCTGTGCGGCCACGCCCGTGGCGGGCACGCGGCCCCGATGACGGATGATCGACACGCCAAGGGCGCCCGGACCGCGGTCCAGCTTTTCGACGCTGACGGTGATGCGGGCGGCGCGGGGATGGGCCAGCACCTCGGCGGCGATGCGTTCGGCCAGCGTCTCGACAAGGTTGTAGCGCTGATCGGCCAATGCCGTATCCACCGCCTGCGTCAGTACGTCATAGGACAGCACGGCGTCGACATGATCGCCGCTGCCCGCGACGGTCTCTCGCAGATCCACGGTGAGGTTGAATCGCAGGCGCTGATCCAGGCCGCGTTCCGATTGAAAGGCGCCGATCTCGGCCGAAAGGACGTGGTCGCGCAGAAAGATGCGGTCGGGATGTTCCATATCCGCCATTCACAGCAAATCCGCGGCGCGGGCAACCCCCGCCGCAGACCTCAGTTCGAGGCGACGCGCTGATTGGTGCGATAGAAGATGTGGCGGCCGATCTGGACGGTGCGCTGGAAACGGCGCGACCAGGACGGGCTGACCGCCGGAGTGTGGAAATAGGTGGCGCCACCGGTCAGCTGGCGCGGTGCGCCGGCCAGCGCTTCGGCCGCGATGTCCTGGGCGCGCAGATAGGCGGCCTTGTTGCGGATCGGCTTGGCGCCGCCGATGGTATAGCTGAATTGGCTGGGCTGGTTGATCACGCCGCAGACGGTGCGGGGAAAGGAGCCGCTGTCGACGCGGTTCAGGATGACCTCGGCCACGGCCATCTGACCCTGACGACCTTCGCCGCGGGCCTCGTGGTAGAGGGCCTCTGCCATGCAGTCCAGATCGGCGCGGGAAATCACCTTGCGCGTGTTGGCCAGATGCAGGGTTTCGACGGGCTCATCGGGAGTGATCTCGACCGTGACGGGCATCGCGTCGGTATAAAGCAACGGCGTGGGCCGCGGAGCGTTCGCGGCGGCTTGCAAAGCGCCGAACATGCCGGTATCGGCGGAAAAAAGCGATCCGTTTCCCCCGGCAAGGGCAGTGGTCGTCAGAAGGGGCATGGCTGTTGCCGCACACAAGAGAGCGTGCGCCAGCCGTTTCGACAGCTTGGGCATGTACAGTCCTATACAAGGTCCCGTGTTGACGGGGCGTTAATGCCCGGTCGACAGGGATGGTCTGTCACGCCGGGCGGGCTGACGATGTGATTAGGATTTTCGGCATCTGCGGTGCCATCCCACTTCGGCGTGAGGCCCGGAACCGGCCCGTTCGGGGCAGTTTTGGGCAGCAATCCGCCACGCCGTTGCGCGGAAACCGGCAACTTCCGGCACATGGGTGTAAGGGTCAGATGTTATGTCCAGCCAAATCAGCAACTTGCAGTTGCAGAATCACGACCGGGGCACAGGCGGGCGGTTTCTGATGGCCGATTGCGCCGCCGCAAGCCGCGCGACCGGCACGCGGAAGGGTGAACAGGACACGTAGTCCACGCCCGCCTGATGGCAGAACGCGATGGATTCGGGGTTGCCGCCATGCTCTCCGCAGACGCTCAGGGTGATGCCCGGAGCCTGCGCGCGGGCCCGCTGCACGCCGATCAGCAACAGCTCTCCGACCCCGTCCTGATCCAGGACATGGAAGGGATCCTCGGCATAGACCCCCTGGCCCACATAGGTCCCCATGAAGCGCCCGGCATCGTCGCGCGACAGGCCATAGGTCATCTGCGTCAGATCGTTCGTGCCGAAGGACAGGAAGGCGCTGTGGGCCGCGATGTCGCCGGCACGCAGGGCAGCACGCGGCGTTTCCACCATCACGCCGAGGCGATAGGTGAAATCGGTGCGCATCTCGTTCCTGACGGCGGCCGCGACGGCGTCGATGCGGGTCTTGACCAGCTCGACCTCGCGCATGGCGCTGACCAGCGGGATCATGATCTCGGGGACGACGGGGTCGCCCTTGCGGCTGGCCTGGACGGTTGCCTCGAAGATGGCGCGGGCCTGCATGTCATAGATTTCGGGAACGGTGATCCCAAGACGGACCCCCCGCATGCCCAGCATCGGGTTGAATTCGGTCAGCGCCTCCACGCGCCGGGTCACGTCCGACAGCGGCAGGTCCAGCGATTCGGCCAGCTCGCGCAGCCCCTCGCGGTCATGGGGCAGGAATTCGTGCAGTGGCGGGTCGAACAACCGGATGGTGACGGGAAGGCCTGCCATGATCTCGAACAGGCTGGCGAAATCCTGTCGTTGCATGGGCAGGATGCGGTCCAGGGACAGGCGCCGGTCCTCGGGCGTGTCGGCAAAGATCATCTCGCGCATGGCGGGCAGGCGTTCGGCGTCGAAGAACATGTGCTCCGTGCGGCACAGGCCGATGCCCTGGGCCTGGAACCGCCGGGCGGCGCGGGCGTCCTCGGGGGTGTCGGCATTGGCGCGCACGCCCATGCCGCCCGCATCCGCGGCCCAGTCCATCAGCTGCGTGAACGCATCGTCCAGCGCGGGGGGCAGCAGGACGGCCGCGCCCGCCAGAACCTCGCCAGAGCTGCCGTCGATGGTGATCTCGTCGCCCTCGTGCAGGATGCGGGATCCGGCACGCACGGTGCGGGCGCGGGCGTCGATCGTCAGGCCGCTGGCGCCCACGATGCAGGGCAGGCCCAGGCCGCGGGCGATCACCGCCGCATGGCTGGTCGTGCCGCCCCGCTCGGTCAGCACCGCGACCGAGGCGTGCATGCCGCGGATGTCCTCGGGCACGGTTTCGCGCCGTACCAGGATGCAGGGTTCTCCCCGTGCATGGGCGGATTGCGCGCTGGCGGCGGAAAAGACGATGCGCCCGGTGGCGGCCCCGGGGCTGGCATCGATGCCGCGCGCGATCACGTCGCGGGGCGCGCGCGGGTCGACCTGATGGTGCAGCAGGTCGGCCAGGGCGCGGGGCTCGACGCGCATCAGCGCCTCCTCGGGGGGGATGATCCCGTCGCGCGCCAGGCTGACCGCGATGCGGACGCCGGCGCGGCTGCCACGGGCCACGCGGGTGGCGTCGATGACGCTGATCCGGCCCTCGGTCACGACGAACTCGATCTGCATCTCCTCGCGCAGGCGCTCGCGGGCGGCAATGCCGAAGCGGACCAGGTCGGCAAAGATCTCGGGCGCGGTGTCCTCCAGCGCGGGGCCGCGGTCGTCGCGGGTCAGGAACAGCGTCTCGGCGCCCGCCCCGACGGTCGCGCCGTGGCGCTGGCCGCGAAAGCGTCCGGTGACGCGCGGGGTGCCGGTGACGGGGTCGATGAACTGGATCGTGCCCGATCCGCAGATGCCCGGACCAAGCGCCAGCGCCATTTCCTGCACCACCAGACCCAAGGGCGCATCGGCGGGCGCACCCTTGGCCTGACGCAGCAGGCGGGCGGTCGGCCCGTCCCATGCACGCGCCATGCTGCGCAGCACCTCGGACAGCTGTTCGGTGGGGTCCTGGGGGAAGGGCTGGTCCATCTCGTCCTGGTAGTGGCGCAGGCTGGCCGCCAGGGCATCGGGGCCGTCCTGCGTGAACAGGTCAGGGTCCAGCCGCGCGATATGGATCGCATAGCTTTGGACGAAGGACAGATAGACCGCATCCGCATTGTCGCGCCCGATCACCTCGGCCAGCCGCGCGTGCAGCGCATCGTTGACGCCGACGTTCAGGACGGTTCCGGGCCCGCCCCATTCCGGCATCGCGGCCGAGGGGCGCACGCTGACCAAGCCGCTGCCCGCAAAGATGTCCAACAGGGCGTCGGGCTGGATGCGCCGTCCCTGGGCGATCATGCGGACGGTATCGGCAGGGATCGCAAAGCTGCGCGGGACGGGAAGCTGCATCCGGACCAGCCGCTGCAGGCATTTCGCACGCCACCCATGCAGCTCGCGGCTGATCGGGGCCGAGGGCGTGATCTGCAATGCGGTGGCGGGTGGGGGTGCGCTGGTCATGACCCCGGCATCCTAGGGGCGGCGACCGCAGTCCCGCAAGGCCATTATGCGGCAGTGCAGCAGAGGACCATGCGGCGCGTTCGCGCATGGCGCCGGATCGTCGATGAAAGAAGGGATATCCCCGCAGGGAGGGGGATCAGGRGACCGTGGCCCCCTAATCGGATCGCATGGGGATCAGCCCTCGGCGTCTTCCGCCGGGGCTTCCTCGGCCGGGGCGTCGGCAGCGGGTGCCTCCTCCGCGGGGGCGGCCGTGTCACCGTCCGCGATGGTCACGGTCATCATGTAGTCGGGCTCGGTCACCGATCCATTGGTGGCAGCGTCGCCCTTCTTGATGGAGTCCAGCACGTCCCAGCCTTCGATCAGCTGACCCACGACGGTGTATTCACCGTCCAGGAACGGCGCCGGGGCCAGGTCGATGAAGAACTGGCTGTTGGCACTGTTGGGGTCCATGGCACGGGCCATGCCAACCGTTCCGCGGTCGAAGGTCTGTTCGGTGAACTCGGCCTCCAGGTCTGGCAGGTCGGAACCGCCCATCCCGGCCATCGCCGTGTCGCCGTCCTGACGGCCGTTCTCGACGTCGCCGGTCTGCGCCATGAAGCCGTCGATGACGCGGTGGAACACCACGCCGTCATAGGCACCCGAATTCGTCAGCTCGACCAGGCGGGCGACGTGGTTGGGCGCCAGATCCTCGCGGAGGTCCAGCACGATCGTGCCCTTGGACGTGCCTTCGGCATCGGCAACCTCGATGACCATGTTCGGGCCGTCGGTATCCTCGACCTGCGGGTTGGTCCCCTGCGCGGTCGCGGCGGTGCCCAGCATCAGCAGGGCCGGAATCAGCGCGGCCTTACGCATCGGCGGCCACCTTGACGCTGATCATGCGGTCCGGGTTCACTGGCGGCTCGCCACGGGCGATCTTGTCGACATGCTCCATCCCCTCGATGACGCGGCCATAGACGGTGTACTGGCCGTTCAGGAAATGGTTGTCCTTGAAGTTGATGAAGAACTGGCTGTTCGCGCTGTTCGGGTTCTGCGACCGCGCGGCGCCGATGGTGCCACGGTCATGGGGCAGCTTGGAGAACTCGGCCGGCAGGTCCGGCTTGTCCGATCCACCCGTGCCGGCGCGGCCGGGGTTGTAGTCCTTTTCCATGTTCGCATGGGCCACGTCGCCCGTCTGGGCCATGAAGCCCTCGATGACGCGGTGGAAGGCCACGTTGTCATAAGCGCCGGCGCGTGCCAGTTCCTTCATGCGCTCGGCATGCTTGGGGGCCACGTCGGACAGCAGCTCGATGACGACGGGGCCGTCCTTGAGCTGGATGACGATGGTGTTTTCCGGGTCCTTGATCTCGGCCATGAGGCCCTCCTTTGTCAGGTGCGACCCCTGATCTAGGGTCTGTCGCTGCCCTGCGCAACGCGCGAAACCGTTATGGGGTCCGACCGGCAGGGGCGCGCGCATCCACCGGGCGCGGTTGACGCCGCGCCTGCCATGCGGGACAAGTTCGCCAACTCTTGGACCCTGAAGGATGCGACATGGCAAAGTTCAACACCATCGACGACATGGATCTTGACGGAAAGGTCGTGCTGACCCGGGTCGACGTGAACGTCCCCGTCGAGGACGGCCAGGTCACCGACACCACCCGCATCGACAAGATCGTACCGACGGTCAAGGACATCCAGGCCAAGGGCGGCATCCCCGTGCTGCTGGCGCATTTCGATCGCCCCAAGGGACAGCGCGTCGAGGGCATGAGCCTGCGCCAGATCGTTCCAGCGCTGGAGGCGGCGCTGGGCCAGCCGGTCGTCTTCGCCGACGACTGCATCGGCGGTCCCGCCAAGCGCGTCGTCGCGGCGCTGCAGCCGGGGCAGGTGGCCCTGATGGAGAACACCCGCTTTCACGCAGGCGAGGAACAGAACGATGGCACCTTCGCCGCATCGCTGGCGGCGCTGGGCGGTGCTTATGTGAACGATGCCTTCTCGGCGGCCCATCGCGCCCATGCCTCGACCGAGGGGCTGGCGCGGCTGATGTATGCGGGTGCAGGTCGCCTGATGGAGGCAGAGCTGAAGGCGCTGGACGCGGCGCTGGGCGATCCGCAACGGCCGGTGATGGCGGTCGTGGGTGGTGCCAAGGTCTCGACCAAGCTGGACCTGCTGACGAACCTGGTCGAGAAGGTCGACCATCTGGTGATCGGCGGGGGAATGGCCAACACCTTCCTGGTGGCCAAGGGCGTCGAGGTCGGCAAGTCGCTGGCCGAGCGCGACATGGCCGATACCGCCCTTGCCATCCTGGAGAAGGCCGATGCCACCGGCTGCAAGATCCACCTGCCTGTGGACATCGTCGTGGCACGCGAGTTCAAGGCAGGCGCGGCATCCGAGACGCTGCCCGTCGATCAGTGCCCGGCCGATGCGATGATCCTGGATGCCGGCCCCGAGACGGTCGAGGCGTTGCGTCAGGCGATGACCGCCTGCAAGACGCTGATCTGGAACGGCCCGCTGGGGGCCTTCGAGATCGAGCCCTTCGACGCCGCCACCAACGCCGCCGCGCGCGCCGCGGCCGAACTGACCGCGCAGGGACAGCTTGTGTCGGTCGCGGGCGGGGGCGACACCGTCGCGGCGCTGAACAAGGCGGGTGCGGCGGAGGAGTTCACCTTCATCTCGACCGCCGGAGGCGCGTTCCTGGAATGGATGGAGGGCAAGACCCTGCCGGGCGTCGCAGCACTGGAAGCCGCCAAGCGCTGAGCGAACGGCGCGCCGGTGGCGGCGCGCCTCAGCCTCCGGACTGGGCGGCCTTGGCGCCGTCTTCATAGGCCCACAGCATCTTGAGCCACTGGGCATAGGCCATCGGCGGGGTGACGCGTTCCGCCGATTGCACCGTGTACGCGGGCAGCAGTTCGGTCTGGCTGGCACCCGCCGTGATGGGGCGCATCCAGACCGTCCGCTGGTCCGCGCCGATGCGGGTTTCCAGCGCGCTGGACCCGATGCCGAAGATCGGCAGCTGATAATGCGCCAGGGTCGTGGTCATGAACATGGCATCCTCCTGTCGGGGTCTGTCCCTGCCATGCAGGATGCGGACAATTCGTCAGAAAATCGATTCATCTGTGATTAAGCTTTTAGGGATCGCTCGCGCCACGACGCGGCGGAAAACCGCATCTGCCTGAATTTGTTAGCGTAACCAGCATTGCCGCGGGTCCGGCGCATGCTATCCAGCAGCCGACAATGATAGGAGAGACCCATGCAGATGACCGACACGGTGCGCCGCATCCTGGCCAATTACGAGGGCGAGACGCCGGGCGTGAAGGCGCAGCTGGCCCGCATGATGATGACCGGAAAGCTGGCCGGCACCGGCAAGATGATCATCCTGCCCGTGGACCAGGGGTTCGAGCATGGTCCCGCACGGTCCTTTGCGCCGAACCCGGCCGGCTATGACCCGCATTACCATTATCAGCTGGCGATCGATGCCGGGCTGAACGCCTATGCCGCGCCGCTGGGCATGATCGAGGCGGGCGCGGACACCTTTGCAGGCCAGATCCCCACCATCCTGAAGGTGAACAGCGCCAACAGCCTGATGTCGGGCACGGCGGGCAAGAACCAGGCGATCACCGCATCCGTGGATGACGCGCTGCGGCTTGGCTGCGCGGCCATCGGCTTCACGATCTATCCGGGGTCGGACATGGCGCTGGACATGTTCGAGGAGATCGTGGCCATGCGCAAGGAAGCCGCCGCCAAGGGCGTGGCGACCGTCATCTGGTCCTATCCGCGCGGCGAGGCGATCACCAAGGACGGCGAGACCGCGATCGACGTGGCCGCCTATGCCGCCCAGATCGCGGCGCTGATCGGCGCGCATATCATCAAGATCAAGCTGTCGACCGACCACCTGATGCTGCCCGAGGCCAAGAAGGTCTACGAGGAGAAGGCGATCGACGTGTCCAGCCAGGCCAAGCGGGTCGAGCATTGCATGCAGGCCAGCTTTGGCGGACGCCGCATCGTGGTGTTCTCGGGCGGGGCGGCCAAGGGGACCGATGCGGTCTATGACGACGCGCGCGCGATCCGCGACGGCGGCGGCAACGGCTCGATCATCGGGCGCAACAGCTTTCAGCGGTCGCGCGAGGATGCGCTGGCGATGCTGGGCAAGCTGGTCGACATCTATCTGGGCAAGGACGCCTGACCAAACGGACGCGCCCCCGAAAACGGGGGCGCGACGCGATCAGCGCCTTGCGGCGCGGGACGGGGGCCGATGGCCCCCTTTTTCACACTTCCTCGATGCGCAGCTCGACCGGGTCGCTGACCAGGACACCGGTGCGGGGCAGGGCCTCGATGGCGTAGTCGATGGCTTCGGGCGTGGTCTTGTGGGTCACGACCAGGACCGGGACGCTGGCCGGGCTGTGCTGGCCGTACTGGCGCATCCGGTCGATCGAGATGCCGGCATCGCCCAGGACCGTAGCGACCTTGGCCAAGGCACCGGGTTTGTCCTGCAACTCCAGACGGATGTAATAGGCTGCGGGCACGGCCGTGCGGGCGGGCTGGGCCGCGGTCAGCGATCCGGCAGGCTGTCCGAAGACCGGCATGCGGACGCCGCGCGCGATCTCGACGATGTCGGACATGACCGCGCTGGCGGTCGGGCCTTCGCCCGCGCCCGCGCCGCGCAGGACGATCTGGCCTACGCTGTCGCCCTCGATCACGACCATGTTGGTGCCGCCCACCAGCTGCCCCAGCGGGCTGTCGGCGGGCACCAGGCAGGGCGACATCCGCTGTTCCAGCCCGCGGGCAGTCATCTGCGCGACGCCCAGCAGCTTGATGCGGTAGCCCATGTCGCGGGCCCGGTGGATGTCGTCGATACTGACGCGTTCGATGCCTTCGATCTCGACCGCGTCGAAGTTGACCTGGGTGCCAAAGGCGATCGACGACAGGATCGCCAGCTTGTGGCCCGCGTCGATGCCGCCCACGTCCAGCGTCGGGTCGGCCTCCAGATAGCCAAGCTGGCGGGCCTCTTCGAAGACGGCGTCATAGGGCAGGCCCGCGCTCTCCATCCGGGTCAGGATGTAGTTGCAGGTGCCGTTCATCACGCCCATCACGCGGGTGATGCGGTTGCCGGCCATGCTCTCGGTCATCGACTTGATCACCGGGATGCCGCCCGCGACGGCGGCCTCGAACCGGATCACGCGGCCCAGATCCTCGGCCAGCTTGGCCAGGTGCTGACCGTGCATGGCCAGCAGTGCCTTGTTCGCGGTCACGACATCCTTGCCGGACCGCAGTGCAGCCTCGATGCTGTCGCGCGCGACGCCCGCATCCCCGCCGACCAGTTCGATGAAAACATCAACGTCATCGGCGGTGGCGACCGCCATCGGGTCCGCCTCCCACCGATAGGACGACAGGTCCGCGTCACGGTTCTTCATGCGGTCGCGTGCGCTGACGGCGGTGATCGCCACCGGGCGACCCGACCGCATCGCCAGCAGGTCGGCGTGTTTCTGAACGATCTTGACGACACCGATCCCGACGGTGCCAAGCCCGGCGATGCCGAGGCGGAGGGGGGACGACATGAGTGCCTCTCATCCTTGATTTTGCGGGTGTTAGCGCGCCGGTCCGCGTGTTGCAACGCGCGATGCGGTCGCGGCGCGGTCCTGTGGCATGCGTGCCGACGAACCGATCACGGGTCGGCGCCCGCCCATTCCCCATCGATCCCGGTCCGCCGCATCACCGACACGACCTGGCGCGCCGCCTGCAGGGTCAGGTCGCGGACCTGCAGGACGTCTTCCGCGCCCATGTCATGAGGATGGCGTTCCCCGCGGGTGTTGATGAAGGTCGGGTGCCACATGCCGGGCCGTGCCCCCGGCCGCCAAGACGCATGGCACAGCAGATTGCGCATCCGCCGCAGGTCGGTCAGCGTCGGTGGCAGCGCACCCAGCTCGACCCCCTCGCTGCGGCGGGCGGCGGCCAGAAAGCTGTCGATCAGCGTGCCCAGGGTGTCGTCGGCAATCTCCTCCATGCGGCGCAGCCAGGCCTCCAGGGCGTGGTCCTGCGCATCTTGGCCCAGACCCTTGCGGGTCAGTGAAAAGATCGCGCGCTTCAGCGCCTCCTCAAGAAAGCCGAAGGCCGCGACGGCATGGCCCAATGCCGCGGCCATCTCATCGGGCAGACGATCGGGCGCGCGGGGCAGGGGCATCATTCACGCCAAAGCTGCGCCACCCACGGGGTCGGCCGGACATAATGGCGCAGATGCTTTAGGAAACCCTCGCGCCGCTGGCCGGTGAAGGCCGCGCGCAGGTGATCCAGCGGGGCGCGGGCCTCGTCGGCCTCGTCCCATCGGCCAAGGATCGCGTCGGGCGGGTTCAGGCTGCCGGGGAACATCACGATGCGCGTCCCGCGCGGAATCTTGGGATCGCGCAGATAGTTCAGGGGGAATGTCGGCACGCAGTGAAAGCGGAAATGGGCCAGCCATCCGCGCGGCCAGAACTTGACCCCGCCCGGGGCGTTGCGGGTGACAAAGCGCTGTTCGTACTTGTACTTGTCAGCGGCGGCCTGTGGGTCTGCGGCAAAGATCTTCTGCAGCGGGGCCAGGTTGCCGACCCGCATCCGATATACCGAGGTCTGGCCCATCTTCTCGAACGGCGTGTTGGGGTTCAGGCCCAGGATCGTGTCGTCCGGATCGCCATGTTCGAAGAACGCGTCAAGGCTGCCGGTGACGATCACGTCCAGGTCCAGGAACAGCACCACCCCCGTGACGTCGCCCAGGTCCCCCCACAACCGCGACTTGGGCCACTTTCCGCGGGTGTTGACCGGGGCCTGATAGGCGAAATCGGGCAGCGGGCGCACAGCGACATCCGGATGCAGGCCGGTCCCGTCATCGGTGAAACAGAACAGCCGGAAGGGCGGCGTGATGTTGCGGGCGATCATCGCATGCAGGCGGTTGACATATTCGGGACCGAACTTGGCACCCCACTTGATGCAGATGATCTGCTTGACCGATCCGTTGCGCCCGTCGTCCATGTCTCACCCATTCGCTTTGGGTGCAGGGTTTCACAGCGCGCACCGCGAGGCAAGCAGACCTCACGGTTCCGCGCAGGCCACGGGGGGTGCGGGGGGCTGGCCCCCCGCCGTCGCGGGACGCAAATCTCAGGGTCGCGTCTCGCGGATCAGCCGCAGGATGTCCGCGGCTGCGGATGGGATGTTCGTGCCGGGGCCGAAGATCGCCTTGACCCCCGCACGGCGCAGGAAGTCGTAATCCTGCTGCGGGATCACGCCGCCGCAGATGACCAGGATATCGCCGGCGCCAGCATCCTTCAGGGCCTGGATCAGCTTGGGTGCCAGTGTCTTGTGGCCGGCGGCTTGGCTGCTGATTCCGATCACGTGGACGTCGTTGTCGATGGCGTCCTGGGCGGCCTCTTCGGGCGTCTGGAACAGCGGTCCCACGTCCACGTCGAACCCGATATCGGCAAAGGCCGTGGCGATCACCTTGGCGCCGCGGTCGTGACCGTCCTGGCCCATCTTGACAACCAGCATGCGTGGGCGGCGGCCTTCCTCCACGGCGAATGCCTCGACGTCGCGCTGGATCTGGGCAAAGCCCTCGTCCCCCTCATAGGCCGCGCCATAGACGCCGGCCAGGGTGCGCACCTCGGCGCGGTGGCGTCCGAATTCGTCTTCCATGGCCATGCTGATCTCTCCGACGGTGGCGCGGGCACGGGCGGCCTCGACGGCGGCCTCCAGCAGGTTGCCGCCCTCCCGGGCGCGGCGGGTCAGTTCGGCCAGCGTCCCGGTGACGCGGCCCTCGTCCCGCGTGGCGCGGATGCGGGTCAGGCGGGCGATCTGGCTGTCCCGGACGGCGACGTTGTCGATGTCCAGGATATCGATCGGATCCTCGGCCTCCTTGCGGTACTTGTTGACGCCGACGATCACGTCCTCGCCCCGGTCGATCAGGGCCTGACGCCGGGCCGCGGTCTCCTCGATGCGCAGCTTGGGCATGCCGCTGGCCACGGCCTTGGTCATGCCGCCCATTTCCTCGACCTCCTCGATCAGCGCCCAGGCCTTTTCCGCCAGTTCCGCCGTCAGGCTCTCGATGTAATAGGACCCGGCCAGCGGATCGACGACATGGGTGATGCCCGTCTCCTCCTGCAGGATCAGCTGGGTGTTCCGCGCGATACGGGCGCTGAAATCCGTAGGCAGGGCGATCGCCTCGTCCAGCGCGTTCGTGTGCAGCGATTGTGTGCCTCCAAGCGCCGCCGACATCGCCTCATAGGCGGTGCGGATGACGTTGTTGTAAGGGTCCTGCTCCTGCAGGGACACGCCGGACGTCTGGCAATGCGTGCGCAGCATCAGGCTGCCCTGTTTCTTGGGCTCAAATTCCGACATGATCCGGTGCCACAGCAGGCGCGCCGCGCGCAGCTTGGCGATCTCCATGAAGAAGTTCATGCCGATGGCAAAGAAGAACGACAACCGCCCCGCGAAGGCATCGACGTCCATCCCCGCCGCGATGGCCGCGCGCACATATTCACGTCCGTCGGCCAGGGTATAGGCCAGTTCCTGGACCAGGTTCGCCCCGGCCTCCTGCATGTGATAGCCCGAGATCGAGATCGAGTTGAACTTGGGCATCTCGGCCGAGGTGTATTCTATGATGTCCGCGATTATCCGCATGCTGGGTTCGGGCGGATAGATATATGTGTTGCGGACCATGAACTCCTTGAGGATGTCGTTCTGGATGGTCCCGGACAGCACGGCACGGGAATGGCCCTGCTCCTCTCCGGTGACGATGAAGTTCGCGAGGATCGGGATGACCGCGCCGTTCATGGTCATCGACACCGAAACGCGGTCCAACGGGATGCCGTCGAACAGGATCTTCATGTCCTCGACCGAATCGATGGCGACGCCGGCCTTGCCCACATCGCCCTCGACCCGCGGATGGTCGCTGTCATAGCCCCTGTGGGTGGCCAGATCGAAGGCCACCGACACGCCCTGCTGCCCCGCGGCCAGCGCGCGGCGATAGAAGGCGTTCGATTCCTCGGCCGTGGAAAATCCAGCATATTGCCGGATGGTCCAGGGGCGGCCTGCATACATCGTGGCGCGCGGGCCGCGGGTGAACGGCGCGATGCCGGGCAGGCCGTCCAGGTGGTCCATCCCCTCCAGGTCGTCGCGGGTATAGACCGGCTTGACGGCGATCCCCTCCAGCGTGTCCCAGGTCAGGCTGTCGGGGTCGCGCCCCTTCAGTTCGCCCTGTGCCAGCTTGCGCCAGTCCTCCAGCGTGGGTTTTGTCATGATCCATCCTTTCCTGCCGACGGTCCTGCCCTATATTCAAGACATGACGAGGTGCCGATGAAGTTGAAATTTATGATATTCGTGATGGCGCTTGCGGCGATGGGCCCCGCGCGCGACGCCCCCCCGCCGGATGGCGCCGCCGTCCGGACACCAGACGGGGCGGCGGCCACGACGCGGCCGCGCGACACGGTGCCGCAACGCAACCCCGCCCGTCTGCCCCCAGTCGCGCAGCGCGTCGAGCCCGACCCGTTGCCGGACGCGTCCCCCCTGGACGACGGCTCTCCGCAGGTGCTGGACGCCGCGACGGTCAACCCGGACCAGTTCCTGTGGACGGCGCGCCCCGTGGTGATCTTTGCCGACACTGCGGACGACCCGGCCTTTGTCGACCAGGTGGCATCGCTGCGCCGTGACGGTCGGGCGCTGGCGTCGCGCGACGTGGTGCTTGTCCTCGACAGCGACCCGTCGGCCAACAGCGCGTGGCGACAGCAGCTGCGCCCGCAGGGGTTCTCGGTGGTGCTGATCGACAAGGACGGACAGGTCAAGATCCGCCGCCCCGTCCCATGGGATGCCCGAGAGATCGGCCGCGCCATCGACCGTCTGCCCCTGCGCCGGCAGGAGATCGGGCGCGGCAGCGTGATGCGGTAAGGCGCAGGGCCGCGAAACTTGTGGATTTGCGGCGCGTTCCCTATATCATGACCGGTATCCGGCACGGTTGCCGGATCAGCAGGAGGGTTGATCATGGCCAATTCGCGTTCCGACCGCAGCCTGTCGCAACCGCGCGCGCCCAAGGCGTCCGCCCGACCCGACGCACCCGTGCTGCGCAGCGAAGCAAAGCCGAAACCGACCGCCGTCAGCCGTGCGAACGAAATCGTGCGCGCCATCGGATTGCGTCCCATCACCGGTCTCTCGGGTCCGAAGATCGGCTACTGACCTCGGTCGCCGACAGCCGTTCGCGCATCTGCGCCAGTTCCTGCGGCAGGCGCGCACCGATCTGTGCCGCGGCCTGCGCCTCGTCCTCGTCCAGCATCGCCTCGACCGCGTCGGCACCGCCGCGCAGGCATTCGGTCAGCACCCGCATCGCCTGCAGGCCGGTATCGCGGGTTTCTTCCATCAGCTCCAGATAATCGGCCATCATCTGCGCCGCCCGCTTGCCGTCGCTGCGCGCGATCCGGCGCAGGTCGGTGGCCAGCGCGCCCATGATCGAGAGCAGCCGATAGTAGAGCACGATCGGGTCGATGACCGGCGCGGGCAGGATGTGTATGTCGGAAATCACGGCTGCAAAGATGCGGTCGTTGGCTTGCTGCGGCAGGGTCGGCACGAAATCTCCCGACTCGATGCGCGACACCAGCAGGGCGGCGTCCTGCGGCGACGGCACCTGCTGCTCCAGGGCAAAGACATGCGCCCGGATCTCTGCCAGCAGGGCGCGCTGCAGGTCGGTCTCGCGCGCGCGGCGCAGCGTGGCGTCGCGGCGGCGGGTCTGGGACGCGACGACGATCCAACCGATGGCCACAAAAAGGCCGGTGACGACCGCCTGCTGCAGCTGCGGGCTGAGCCATTGGTCAAGCGGAGCCATGGGAACCCGTCCCGCGCCAAGCGCGTCCTGTTTCGAAAGGAGCGATCATGCACCGATTCTGCCTGTCTACCGTCCTGGCCCTGTGGCCTGTCATGGCACCCGCCGACACCGCCCGCGGCCCCGCGCCGCTGCAGGCGGACACGCTTGCCGCGCTGCGTTGGCAGGCGCGCCCTGTCGTCGTCCTCGGACCCGAGGCGCAGGTCGCACGGCAGATCGCCGACCTGCAGGCACATGCGGAGCAGTTGGCAGAACGCGAGGTAGTCATCCTGACCGACGGATCCGGTGCAGACGCACTGCGCGATGGGCAGGGGTTCCAGGTTCTGCTGATCGGCAAGGATGGCGGGATCAAGATGCGGTCGGCCATGCCCGTCGCGGCAGAGGACATCCTGTCCCTGATCGACAGCATGCCGATGCGCCAGCAGGAGATGCGATAGCGCCCGCGCATCATGCCACGCGCCCCCGTGTCAGCGACAGCGCCGCCAGACCTGCGGCGACATGACCCGCAGCCGCCACGCCAAGCGCGGCCTGCCACGACGCATGACCGCCCAGCAGCGCCATCAATGCCGCGCCCCAGATGACCGCCGACAGCGGGATGGCCGCCGCCCAGAACCGCCACCCGCGCCAGCGTCCGGTGCATGCCCCGAAAACCAGCTGGAAGAACGCCAGCCCGACGATCGGCGGCAGCAGATAGGCCAGCGGCACCTGCGTGCCGAGCAAGGGCACGGTCTGCGCCGCCACCGCCGACAGGATGCCCGCCGCGCCCGCCAGCCCAAGTCCGGCCGACAGCAGATAGGCGGGCAGGGCGGGGATCATTCGAACTCCATGATCACGTCGTCGACCTTCAGGCTTTCGCCCGGCGTAGCATTGACGGATTTCACGATGCCCCGGCGTTCGGCGCGCAGGATGTTCTCCATCTTCATGGCCTCGACGGTGGCCAGCGCCTGACCCTCCTGAACCTCGTCCCCCTGGGCGACATTGATCGTCACGATCAGGCCGGGCATCGGGCACAGCAGGAACTTGGACGTGTCGGGCGGCAGCTTTTCGGGCATCAGACGTGCCAGCTCCGCCGCACGGGGCCGACGCACATGCACGCGCAGGTCCGCCCCGCGCGCACGCAGGCGCAGCCCGGCGGCGATCTTGTCCACCTTCAGCACCAGGGGGCGTCCGTCCACCTCCAGCCGCGCCAGCGACTGGCCGGGGCGCCAATCGCCCTCGACCCGGATCGTGCGCCCCGCGATGGCGACATTTGCGCCATGGGCATCGGCGGTGATGCGGACGGGCCAGTCCTGCTTGTCCGCGAACACCACCCAATCGTCGCCCACATGGCGTTCGTGGTTGTTCAGGCGGCCGCTGATACGGGTGCGCCGGATCTCGGCCACGCGGTGCATGGCGGCGGCGGCGGCGGCGATGCGATGCATCTCGTCCTCGGGCAGGGCCGCGCCGTGGAACCCGTCTGGATATTCCTCGGCGATGAAGGCGGTGGTGATGTCGCCCGCGACGAATTTCGGGTGATCCATCACCGCCGACAGGAAGGGCAGGTTGTGCCCGATCCCTTCGACCTCGAAGGCGTCCAGCGCGGTGCGCATCGCCTCGATCGCCTCACCGCGGGTCGGTGCCCAGGTGCACAGCTTTGCGATCATCGGGTCATAGAACATGCTGATCTCGCCGCCCTCATAGACGCCGGTGTCGTTCCTGACCGCGGCCGGACCCGTCGGCGCGCCATGGGCCAGCCACTTGCCCCCGGTCAGCATCGGCCCCGCCGCCACCTCGACCGGTGGGCGGTAACGGGTCAGACGTCCGATGGAGGGCAGGAAACCGCGATAGGGGTCCTCGGCGTACAGCCGGCTCTCCATCGCCCACCCGGTGATCGTCAGGTCGGACTGCGCGAAGGGCAGCGGCTCTCCGGCCGCGACGCGGATCATCTGCTCGACCAGGTCGACGCCGGTGATCAGCTCGGTCACAGGGTGTTCCACCTGCAGGCGGGTGTTCATCTCCAGGAAATAGAAGTTGCGGCTTCCGTCCACGATGAACTCGACCGTGCCCGCGCTGGTGTATCCGACGGCCTTGGCCAGGGCCACGGCCTGCTGACCCATCGCGGCGCGGGTGGCCTCGTCCAGGAAGGGCGACGGCGCCTCCTCGATGACCTTCTGGTTGCGGCGCTGGATCGAGCATTCGCGCTCGTGCAGATAGACTGCGTTGCCGTGCTGATCGGCCAGGACCTGGATCTCGATGTGGCGCGGCTGCGTCACGAATTTCTCGATGAAGATCCGGTCGTCGCCGAAGCTGTTGGCGGCCTCGTTCCTGGAGGACTGGAAACCCTCGCGCGCCTCCTCGTCGGACCAGGCGATGCGCATGCCCTTGCCGCCGCCGCCCGCGCTGGCCTTGATCATCACCGGATAGCCGATCTGGGCACTGATGGCCGCGGCCTCGTCCGCATCCGCGATCAGGCCCATGTGACCCGGAACCGTGCTGACCCCCGCGGCCTGCGCCAGCTTCTTCGATGTGATCTTGTCGCCCATCTGCTCGATCGCGCCGGACGGGGGGCCGATGAAGACGACGCCCTCGGCCTCCAGCGCCTCGGCGAACTTCATGTTCTCGGACAAAAAGCCGTATCCGGGATGGACGGCCTCGGCGCCGGTCCGGCGGATCGCGTCCATGATCTTGTCGATCACGATATAGGACTGGTTGGCGGGGGCCGGGCCGATATGGACGGCCTCGTCCGCCATGCGCACATGCAGCGCATTGCGGTCGGCGTCGGAATAGACGGCGACGGTGGCGATGCCCATCTTGCGGGCGGTCTTGATGACACGGCAGGCGATCTCGCCCCGGTTGGCGATCAGGATCTTCTTGAACATGGGCTCCCCCCCAGGACGGAACGTGAAAAAGCCGCCCGAAGCGCGGGGCTTCGGACGGCTTTGCAGACGGTCGGCGCGACGGGCGCGCCGATCAGCAGGTCACTGGCACAGACGGAAGTCGTTGCACAGCGCGCCAGCGGCGCCGCCGATGGCCGCGCCCTTGACGACGTTGGTACCGCCGACCGATGCGACGGTCGCGCCGACGCCGGCGCCGATGAGCGCGCGGTCAGTGTCGGTCGGGTTGATGCCTTGGGTGCAGCCGGCGATGGCCGTGGTGCCGACCAGGGCAGCGATGGCAAGGAATTTGGACATGGTGAAGATCCCGTGGGTTGGGCGGCAGCCGCGTCAGGCGCGGGCTGCCGATAGGGTGAGAGGTTGCCGCAGCGATCAGTAGCGACGCTGGCAGACACCGGCGTCGTCGCACAGCGCGCCGCCGACGGCACCGATCGCGGCGCCGGTTGCCAGGTCTTCGTCCAGGGCCTTCGCGATGACGGCACCGGCAACGGCACCGCCTGCGGCGCGCTGCGCGTCGGGCGAGATGCCGCCGCCCTGATAGCCGGGGGCGCAAGCCGAAAGACCGGCGGCAACCAGGGCCAGGCCGGCAACGCGAAGCGAGAAGAATTTCTGCATGATAAGAAACCTGTCGTAATGGGCCCGTCGGGGGCCGATGGGAGGTGGTAAGGGGTTATCGCATAGCTGATGCCTGCGTCAAACTGACCTGCGTGTGACTTCAAGGGGTTCAGCATCAACCTGCGCATCAGTCGTCGTCGGCCTCGTCGTCGTCCCAGCCGTCCTGGTCGTCCCAGTCGAACTCCTGGGGCGCATCCTTGACGAACAGCTCGGGGAAGGCGGCCTCCGCCTCGGCCATGTCGACCTGCAGCAATTGGTCGTAATCGGCAGGGTCGAACTGGCCCACCGGCTTGACCTCGCGGCCGATCAGCCAGGACAGCCGACCGGCATCAAGATTGCCGCGGGGAAAGGGTTCGTCGCCGAAATGCGCGATCAGCGCCGAAAGAAAGCCCGCATCGGCGCGCTTGTCGGCGGGCCTGCGGTCCTTGAACCGTTCGCGGCGCGTGATGGGCGTGGCGCCCTTCTTGCGATTCTCGCGCCGGATGACGAACTGGAAATCGGTGCCGGGCAGACGCCCGGGAAAGCCGCGATGCTTCAGCATGGCAGGGCCCCTGTGCTGGGGCGCGCGGGCCGGATCGCTGCGCACGGGCAGGCTGGCCGCCCGCGCGCAATTGTCGGACGTCTCGTCTTAGCTGAATTTGCTGTTGTAGACAGGCTCGGTCGTGACGGGGTTGACCATGGGCGCGGCTGGGGCGGTCGGGACATAGACGTCGGCAGGCTGCTGGCGCTGGCACGCGGCGAAGGCGGAAACCAGCACGAGGCCGAGGATGATCTTTTTCGACATGGAAACATGCTCCTGTAGGGCGGGCGGTGTTGCGCCCGGCTGCTCGGGTTGTGGTCGGCTTGTTGATCTGCCGGCCTGCGCGGCATGATAGAGAAGCCCGCCGCGATCAGACAGGGACGCGGGAAGGCGGGCGCCAAAGCGCCGCCCCCCTGTGGCTCGGCTGCATCATTCACGACCTTGTGCATCGCGCGCCCGTCCCCGTCAGTCACAGCGGAATGTTGTCGTGCTTTTTCCACGGGTTCGTCAGCCGCTTGCCGCGCAGGCTGGCAAAGGCGCGGGCCACCCGGCGACGCGTCGACCGGGGCTGGATCACCTCGTCGATGAAGCCCTTTTCGGCGGCCACGAAGGGGTTGGCAAAGCGGTCCTCGTAATCCTTGGTGCGGGCGGCGATCTTGTCGGCATCGCCCAGTTCGCTGCGATACAGGATCTCGACCGCGCCCTTGGCGCCCATCACCGCGATCTCGGCTGTGGGCCAGGCATAGTTGAAATCGCCGCGCAGATGCTTCGACGCCATCACGTCATAGGCGCCGCCATAGGCCTTGCGGGTGATGACCGTGACCTTGGGCACCGTCGCCTCGCCATAGGCGAACAGCAGTTTCGCCCCATGCTTGATGACGCCGCCATATTCCTGGCCGGTCCCCGGCAGAAAGCCCGGAACGTCGACCAGCGTCAGGATCGGGATCTCGAACGCGTCGCAGAACCGCACGAAGCGCGCGGCCTTGCGCGAGCTGTCGATGTCCAGGCAACCGGCCAGCACCATCGGCTGGTTGGCGACGACCCCCACCGTTTGTCCCTCGATGCGGATAAAGCCGATGATGATGTTGCCCGCGAAATCCTTCTGGATCTCGTAGAAGTCGCCCTCGTCCGCGACCTTGGCGATCAGCTCCTTCATGTCATAGGGCTGGTTCGGGTTATCGGGGATCAGCGTGTCCAGGCTGGGCTCGATCCGCGCGGGGTCGTCGAAGAAGGGCCGGGTCGGGGCCTTTTCGCGGTTGTTCAGCGGCAGGAAGTCGAACAGCCGGCGGATCTCCGACAGCGCCTCGACGTCGTCTTGGAACGCGCCGTCCGCGACGGAGGATTTCCGGGTATGCGTGGACGCACCGCCCAGCTGTTCGGCGGTCACGACCTCGTTCGTGACCGTCTTGACGACGTCGGGCCCGGTCACGAACATGTAGGACGTGTCGCGCACCATGAAGATGAAGTCGGTCATCGCGGGCGAATAGACCGCGCCACCTGCACAGGGACCCATGATCACGCTGATCTGCGGCACGACGCCCGATGCCAGCACGTTGCGCTGGAACACGTCGGCATAACCCGCAAGGCTGGCCACGCCCTCCTGGATGCGCGCGCCCCCCGAATCGTTCAGCCCGATCACCGGCGCGCCGTTCTGCATCGCCATGTCCATGACCTTGCAGATCTTCTGGGCGTGGGTTTCCGACAGCGATCCGCCGAAGACGGTGAAGTCCTGAGAGAAGACATAGACCATGCGGCCGTTGATGGTGCCCCATCCGGTCACCACCCCGTCGCCTGCCGGGCGGTCGTCCTGCATGCCGAAATCGGTGCTGCGATGGGCGACAAACATGTCGAATTCCTCGAAGCTGTCCTCGTCCAGCAGCAGGTCGATGCGTTCGCGGGCCGTAAGTTTGCCGCGGGCGTGCTGGGCGTCGATGCGCCGCTGGCCGCCGCCAAGCCGGGCCTGCTGTCGGCGTTCTTCCAGCTGCTGCAGAATGTCCTTCATCGCGCCCTCCTGATCCGGTGTCCCAGGCTAGACTGCGATGCAGGTGCGGCAAAGACAATTCGGGGGAATTTGCAAAATACAGATGCGAGCTTTCATGCTAAGTGCATATGTGCAAACACATGCTGCGGCAGCCTCTTGACGCGGGCCGGACAGGGGGGCAAGCCACGCATATGGGATTGCAGATCGACATCGCGGCCATCGTGGCCAATCACGCGGCACTGGCCGCACTGGCCCCCGGCGCGCGTGCCGCCGCCGTGGTCAAAGCTGACGCCTATGGCCTGGGCGCCGACCGCGTCGCCCCGGCCCTCTATGCCGCCGGCGTGCGCGATTTCTTCGTGGCCTTGGCGCMTGAGGGACGGGCGATCCGGCCGCTGCTGCCGCGGGACGCGCGCATCAACGTGCTGTCGGGGCACATGGAGGGCGCGGACCTGACCGGGCTGACCCCGGTCCTGAACAGTCCTGCACAGTTCTTTCGTGATCGCGCCATGCGCCCCGGCCAGCCCTTCGCCATCCAGCTGGACACCGGGATGAACCGCCTTGGCATGGAGGCCGCCGAATGGGGCGCCATCCGGGACGAGGCGCTGGCCGCCGGACCGGCCTTCATCATGTCGCACCTGGCCTGCGCGGACGAGCCCGACCACCCCGCCAATGCGGCGCAGCTGTCCACGTTCCGCGCAATGACCGATGGCTGTGAAGTGCCGCGGTCGCTGGCCGCGACCGGGGGTATTCTGCTGGGACCGGATTATCACTTCGACATGGTGCGCCCCGGCGTGGGTCTGTACGGCGGGCTGCCCTTTGCGCAGGCCCGCGGCGTCGTCACGCTGTCGCTGCGCGTGATCCAGACCCGTGACGTGCGGAGGGAAGAGATGGTCGGCTATGGCGCCAGTTGGCACGCGACGCGCGACTGTCGCATCGCCACCGTCGATGCGGGATATGCCGACGGCATCCTGCGTTCGCTGTCGGGCAAGGGCGCGCAGCTGTTCGCCGCCGATGTGGCCTGTCCGGTCGTCGGGCGCGTGTCGATGGACCTGATCACGGTGGACGTCACCGATCTGGATGCGGTACCCGACCGGCTTGACCTGATCTGTGCGCATCAACCCATCGACCGCTTGGCTGACATCGCCGGCACCATCGGATACGAGGTGCTGACCTCGCTTGGGCTGCGCTACCAGCGGACCTATCTGTGACGCCCATCCGGGCGATCGGACGACCCGCCCTACGCGCCACCCGGACCATCGGGGCGGTGGCGCTGTTCGCGATGCGGGGGCTGTCGGGGTTCGGGACACCCCGTGCAATCCTGCGCCAGGTGATGCAGATCGGCTGGCTGTCGCTGCCGGTCGTAGGGCTGACGGCGTTGTTCACCGGAGCGGCGCTGGCCCTGCAGATCCATTCGGGCGGAGAGCGGTTTCAGGCCGGCGACGTCGTCCCGGCAATCGTGGCCATCGGCATGGTTCGCGAACTGGGGCCCGTCCTGGGCGGCCTGATGGTCGCCGCCCGCGTCGCCAGCAGCATCGCCGCCGAGATCGGGACCATGCGCGTCACCGAACAGATCGACGCGTTGGTGACTCTGTCGACCGACCCGGTCCGCTGGCTGGTCACGCCCCGGCTGTGGGCGGCGATCCTGTGCATGCCAGTGCTGGTGGCCACGGGCGACATCATCGGCATCATGGGCGGCTGGCTGGTGGGCACGATGTCGCTTGGGTTCAATTCGGCCAGCTACATCGCGAACAGCTGGGCGTACCTAGAGCCTTGGGACGTCACCTCTGGCCTGATCAAGGGGGCGGTCTTCGGACTGGTCATCGCGTTGTCGGGATGCTGGTTCGGCATGCGGTCGGGGCGCGGCGCGGCAGGCGTCGGACGGGCCACGACCAATGCGGTCGTCGCCGCCGCCGTCGGCATCCTGGCTGCGAACTTTGCATTGACCGGGCTGTTCTTCGAATGATCCGGACCTGCAACCTCAGCAAATCCTTTGGCGCCAAGCAGGTTCTTGACGGCGTCGATCTGAGCGTTGCCACGGGCGAGAGCCTGTGCGTGATCGGCCAGTCCGGCACCGGCAAGTCGGTCCTGCTGAAATGCATCCTGGGGCTGGAGCGCCCCGATGCGGGGCAGGTGCTGTGGAACGGCCAGCCGCTGGACCGGGCACGCTTCATGGCGCGGTTCGGGATGCTGTTCCAAGGGGCGGCCCTGTTCGACAGCCTGTCGGTCTGGCAGAACGTCGCATTCCGCCTGCGCCAGCGGATGGACGACCGCCGCGCCCGTGCCATCGCGCTGGACAAGCTGGCGCGCGTAGGGCTGGCTTCGGACATCGCCAATCTGATGCCCGCGCAGCTGTCGGGCGGCATGGCCAAACGCGTCGGCCTGGCCCGCGCCATCGCCGACGACCCGGCGGTGATCTTCTTCGACGAACCGACCACCGGGTTGGACCCGATCCGCGCGCGGGCCATCGATGCGCTGATCCGCGGCATCGTGACCGAAACAGGGGCCACCGCGATCACCATCACGCATGACATGGCCAGCTGCCGGATCATCGGCGACCGTGTCGCGCTGTTGGCGGATGGTCGCATCGCGCATGACGGCCCAATGGCGGACATGGACCGCGCGCCCGCCTTGGCCGGTTTTCTGGGCATCCCGTCCGCCGGGGCCGGTGATCATGCGCGATAAGGATGCAACTTTTGCACAGGCTTGGCCGTTCTGCCACAAACGGGGGCAGTTGCGCCCCATTTACCTCGAACATGAACTTGTGCGAATCCGACTGGCTTGCCACCATGGACCGACCAGATTGACCAGGAGAGACATTTGGGCCTGACCCCGACGCCACCCGTCACCGCGGCTACTGCCGAAACCCTGCTTGAATTCCCCGACAACCGGCTGTTGATCGACCTGTGCGGTCCCAACGACCGCCATCTGGCCCGGATCGAGGAGGCACTTGGCGTCCATATCCTGCGTCGCGGCAACCAGATTGCCGTGGTCGGCGGCCCCGAGGCCCAGTCCGAGGCCGCGAACCTGCTTCGTGGCCTATATGCGCGGCTGGAACAGCACCGCCCCGTCGGCCCCGATGAGGTCGAGGCCGCATTGCGCATGGGGGTCGAACCTGCCGCCGACGTGACCCCGGCCGAACAGCTGGAGATGTTCGCGCAGGGCAACTACGAACTGCGAACCCGCAAGAAATCGGTCGAGCCGCGTACGGATGCGCAGAAGGCGTATGTCCGGTCGCTGTTCCAGAACGAGCTGGCCTTTGGCATCGGGCCTGCGGGCACCGGCAAGACCTATCTGGCGGTGGCCGTGGGTGTGACGATGCTGATTGGCGGCCATGTTGACAAGATCATCCTGTCGCGCCCCGCCGTCGAGGCAGGGGAGCGGTTGGGCTTCCTTCCGGGCGACATGAAGGAGAAGGTCGATCCGTACATGCAGCCGCTTTACGATGCGCTGAACGACTTTCTTCCCGGAAAGCAGATGCAGAAGCTGATGGAAGAGAAGCGCATCGAGATCGCGCCCCTGGCCTTCATGCGCGGGCGCACCCTGTCGCGCGCCTTCGTCGTGCTGGACGAGGCGCAGAACGCCAGCAGCATGCAGATGAAGATGTTCCTGACCCGTCTTGGCGAAGGCTCGAGGATGGTCATCACCGGCGACCGCACCCAGATCGACCTGCCGCGCGGCATGATGTCGGGCCTGATGGACGCCGAGCGCATCCTGAAGGACGTCAAGGGCATCAGCTTCAGCTATTTCACCGCCGATGACGTCGTGCGCCACCCGCTTGTCGCGCGCATCATCAAGGCGTATGAGGTCGAGGACAACGCCGCCCTTGCCCGCGGTGAAACAGAGGAGCCGCGCGGCCAGTACGTTCCCCGCCGCGCATTCAGAAACGATGCCTGACGAGATTTCCGTCGACTGCGTCATCGAGGATGACCGATGGCAGGCCGCCGGTCTAGAGAACCTGGCGGCCCTTGCCGTCACCGCCGCGCTGGACCACCACCGCTTGGGCGGGGAGGTGGTCGTCATGGGCTGCGACGACGCCCGCATCTCCGCGCTGAACGCCGATTTCCGCGGCAAGCCCCGGGCCACGAACGTGCTGTCATGGCCGTCGGTCGAGCATCTGCCGCATGATCCCGGTCAGGCGCCCGAGATGCCGGACGAGGAGGAACTGGGCGACATCGCGATCGCCTATGATACCTGCGCGGCCGAGGCTGAGGATCAGGGCACGCCCTTCGACCATCACGTCCAGCACCTGCTGGTCCATGCGACCCTGCATCTGCTGGGTTACGACCATCTGAACGATCCCGATGCCGAACTGATGGAGGCGACGGAGCGCGCCATCCTGTCCCGGCTTGGCATTCCAGACCCTTACCAGGAGAAAGACCGATGAATTCCGAAAGCCGATTATCCGAGCCCGCTCCTCAGCCGGCCATCGAGGAGGTCACGGCGATCGCCGTCGACGGTGGCGCCACCGAGGAGAAGGAGGCCGGTAATGGCAAAGGATTTTTTGGCCGCGTGCTCTCGGCCCTGACAGGGTCCGAAAGCGGCGCGGACGACGATCATCAGGACCGCCATGTCGTGGGCACCCCCGGCCTGGTCAATCTGCGCCGCATGCGGGTCGATGACGTCGCCATCCCCAAGGTCGAGATCGTGGCCGCCCCTGCGAACCTGTCGCTGGAGGATCTGGTCGAGATGTTCCGTGAGCACGGGTTTTCACGGATGCCGGTCTTTCGCGGCACGCTGGACAGTCCGCTTGGCCTGATCCATCTCAAGGACCTGGCGCTGAAGCACGGGTTCGGCGCGGGGGGCAAGTTCACCATGCGCCCGATGCTGCGGCCGTTGCTGTACGTTCCGCCCTCGATGCCCATCGGGGTGCTGTTGCAGCAGATGCAGACCAAGCGCATCCACATGGCGCTGGTCATCGACGAATACGGGGGCGTCGACGGGTTGGTCACCATCGAAGACCTGATCGAACAGGTGATCGGCGAGATCGAGGACGAGCATGACGAGGTCGAGGGCGGCCTGTGGGTGCACGAGAAGACCGGCCAGTGGCTGATCCAGGCCCGTGCCGCGCTGGACGATGTCGAGGCTGAGACCGGCCTGCGCCTGATCGGCGACGAGGACGAGGATATCGACACGCTTGGCGGTCTGATCTTCATGCTGGCGGGGCGCGTGCCGCTGCGTGGAGAGGTGATCGCCCATCCCTCGGGCGCCGAGTTCGAGGTCGTGGATGCCGATCCGCGTCGCCTGAAGCGGATCCGCCTGCGCATGCCCAGCATCAGCACGCCGTCCGATCGGAAAAGCGCCCAGTCCTGACGGGGCGGGGGGCGTACAGCCCCCGCTCCGTGTCGCGTCAGCTGGCCTCGAACCGGGCCAGCATCGCCTCATAGAACAAATCGCGCAGCGCATCCGTTTCCATCAGGATTTCGTGCTTGGCCCCCGGAATGGTCAGCAGCTCCGATTGCGGCCAGCGCGCGGCACGGTCCCGGATGGCCTGCGACGACACGACCTTTTCCTCGCTGCCGACAGACACCAGCATCGGCATGTCGGGCGATGGAATGCGCGACAGGCGGGCGCATTCGTTCAGTGCCCTGCCAACCCAATCGAAGGTGGCACCGCCGATGGTCAGGTCGGGCCAGGCCACGGCCTCGCGCACCAGCCGCGCCCATTCGTCACCGTTGCCGGTCAGCAGGTTGGCGTTGAAGCTCTCGTCCAGAGGATAGGTCGTCGCCGCCCCGCCGCTGCCCGGTGCCGTCAGGCCGCCACGCCCCACGCGTCCGGCCAGATAGGCGATGCCCAAGGCCACGCCCTGCTGCATCCGGCGAAGATTGATGCCCCACATGGGTGCGGAGAACACCGCGCTCTGCACGGCCATGCCGCCCTCCAGCGCGGCCAACCCGATGCAGCCGCCCATCGAATGCGCCAGCAGATGCCACGGACGGGGCAGGTCAAGCTGTTCCGCCGCCACGATCATCTCGACCACGTCGTGCTGGTAATCCGCGAAATCGCGGATATGGCCGGGGCGGGGATTGGGCTGCAGGCGGTCCGACATGCCCTGACCGCGCCAGTCGATCGACAGGACGTCGTAACCCTCGGCCATCAGGCGATGGGCGACGGGGGCGTATTTCTCGACGTATTCGGTCCGCCCGGGGAACAGCAGCACGCTGCCGCGTGCCGCATCCGCGGGCCAATGCGCCATGCGCAGGCGGACCCCATCGCCGGCCTGCGCCCAGAAGGCGCGGGCGGGCTGCGACCGGTCGTCCGGAAGCTGATGGAAGGGTGCCTGCTGCACGCGGGCGCTTAGGACAGCTTCTGGCCCAGCTGCATCGCGACGCCCATCGAGCCGTCGATCTTCAGCTTGCCCATCATGAAGGCGGTCGCGGGGTTCACGTCGCCGTTCAGGATGCCTTCGAATGTCTCGCGGCTTGCCGTCAGGGTCACCTCGGCATCCTCGTCGCCGGCGCGCACGCCGTCTTCGTCGATCATGATCGCGCCTTCGCCGGTGATGACGAACTTTGCGACAGAATCGAAGCTGTCGATCTTTTCGCCCAGCTTCTGGACGGCCTTGGTCACGACTTCGCTCATTTCACGTCTCCTGGTGCGCTTTGTCTGGCGCCCGACCTGCGGCCTGGGCTACACCAGACATATGAACGCGGTCCGCTTGAATTTCCACTCTGCCGTCACGGCATTGCGTCACAAAGTTCTGACGATTTTCGTGGTTATTGCAAGCGTGGTACCGATCGCGGCCGCAGGCCAGGGGCTGGACGACGCCTTCGCGCGCCTGGCCCAGC
The DNA here is from genome assembly GCF_024105395.1 of Paracoccus sp. 08. Classification (NCBI taxonomy): domain Bacteria; kingdom Pseudomonadati; phylum Pseudomonadota; class Alphaproteobacteria; order Rhodobacterales; family Paracoccaceae; genus Paracoccus; species Paracoccus sp. 08. The sequence continues at coordinate 36,327 of NZ_WEKR01000017.1, forward strand.
CCGAGGGCGAAGGCTGGCGCATCGCGGAAAGCGACATCCTGCGCGAATGGTCGCGGTCCGGATCCCCGGCGATGGACCTGCTGCTGCAGCGGGGAGAGGCGGCGCTGGACATGGGGGACATCCCCTCGGCCATCGGTCATCTGACCGCGTTGACCGACCATGCCCCCGACTTTGCGGCAGGCTTCCAGATGCGGGCCGCGGCCTATGCGACGGCGGGCCAGTTCGGGCCCGCGCTGGCCGACCTGCGCCGCACGCTGGAGTTGGAGCCGCGCCATTTTGCGGCGCTGACCCAGCTGGGCGCCATGCTGGAGGAGATGGGCGACGACGTCCGCGCCCTGGCGGCCTATCGCGCCAGCCTGGCGATCCATCCCCACCAGCAGGAAGCCATCGATGGCCAGGCACGTCTGGAACACAAGCGCATCGGCACCGATATCTAAGGCATGAACATGACGACGCGCGGGCGGATCACCGCCATCCTGGGCCCGACCAATACGGGCAAGACCCACTACGCCATCCAGCGGATGCTGAACCACCGGTCGGGGGTGATCGGCCTGCCACTGCGCCTGCTGGCGCGCGAGGTCTATGACCGGATCGTGGCCGCGCGTGGCCCCTCGGTCGTGGCCCTGGTCACCGGAGAGGAGCGGATCGTTCCCGACCGCGTCCAGTACTGGGTCGCCACCACCGAGGCGATGCCCGACATCGCCACGGATTTCGTGGCCATCGACGAGATCCAGCTGTGTGCCGATCCCGGGCGCGGGCACGTCTTCACCGACCGACTGCTGCACATGCGCGGCACCGTCGAGACTCTGTTCCTGGGCAGCAGCACCATGCGCCCGACCATCGCGGCCCTGGTTCCCGAAACCCAGTTCGAGCGCAAGGAGCGGTTCTCGACCCTGTCATGGGCAGGATCGAAGAAGCTGTCCCGGATGCCGCCACGCAGCGCGATCGTGGGCTTCAGCGTCGACGACGTCTATGCGATGGCTGAGCTGATCCGTCGGCAGAAGGGGGGTTGTGCGGTCGTGATGGGGGCGCTGTCGCCGCGCACGCGCAATGCCCAGGTCGAGATGTACCAGAACGGCGAGGTCGATTACCTAGTGGCCACCGACGCCATCGGCATGGGCCTGAACCTGGACATCAAGCATGTGGCCTTCAGCGCCACGCACAAGTTCGACGGCAAGCGGGTCCGCCCGCTGTTTCCCCATGAGATGGGACAGATCGCCGGCCGGGCAGGGCGGCACACCGAATCCGGGACCTTCGGTGTCACTGGAGAGGCCGAGCCCCTGGACGAGGGGCTGATCGACGCGCTGGAGAACCATCGGTTCGCCCCCATCAGCCGGCTGGTCTGGCGTAACGGCAAGCTGGATTTCGGCAGCATGGACCGGCTGGTCGAAAGCCTGGAGACCGGCCCCGGCCACGAACTGCTGGCCCGCGGGCGCGAGGCCGACGACGTGGCGACGCTGAAGATCCTGCGCGACTTCCCCGAGATCAAGGACCGCATCCGCGGCGGCAAGGACGTGCGCCTGCTGTGGGACGTGTGCCGAGTGCCCGATTTCCGCGGGATCTCGACCATGGAACACGCGACTTTGCTGGCGCGGATCTTCGGTTTCCTGCAGGATGGACATATCCCGGCGGATTGGCTTGGCCGGGCCATCGAACGCATCGACCGGACCGCTGGCGACATCGACGCCATTTCGAAGCGGTTGGCATATATCCGCACCTGGACCTATGTCGCGCAAAGAACGGGCTGGGTGGCGGACGAAAAGCATTGGCGCGGGGAAACGCGCGCTGTAGAAGACCGCCTGTCGGACGCGCTGCACGCGGCCCTGACCCAACGATTTGTGGACCGGCGCACATCCGTGCTTCTGCGCCGGCTCAAGCAGAAGGAGAGCCTGGTGGCCGAAGTGAATGACAAGGGCGAAGTGACGGTCGAGGGCGAATTCGCCGGCCGCCTGGAGGGCTTCCGCTTCCGCCCCGACCAGACCGCATCGGCGGACGAGGCCAGGATGCTGAGCCGCGCCAGCTATGACGCGCTCAAGCCCGAATTCCATCTGCGTGCGGACCGTTTCTACAACGCGCCCGACACCGAGATGGATTATACCGAACAGGGCGGCCTGATGTGGGGCAGCCAGGCGGTCGGCAAGCTGGTCAAGGGCGCCGATCCGCTGCATCCCGGCGTCGAGGTCTTCGTCGACGAGGAGGCCGGTCCCGAGATCGCCGACAAGGTCCGCCGCCGGGCCCAGCATTTCATCGACCGCAAGATCGCCGCGCTGTACGAGCCGCTGCTGACCCTGCAGAAGGACGAGGCGCTGACCGGTCTGGCCCGTGGCTTTGCCTTCCGGCTGGTCGAGGCGCTTGGGATCCTGCCCCGCGACGGCATCGCCGCCGAGGTCAAGGAACTGGACCAGGAATCCCGGGGCATGCTGCGCAAGCATGGCGTCCGCTTTGGCCAGTTCACCATCTTCCTGCCCGCGCTGCTGAAGCCCGCGCCGACGCGCCTGCGCCTGGTCCTGTGGTCGCTGCACGAGGGGCTGTCCGAATTCCCGGAAAGCCCGCCGCCGGGTCTGGTCACCATCCCGCATCTTCCGGTCGTGCCCGATCAGGTCTATGCGTTGTCGGGCTATCGCCCCGCGGGCGACCGGGCGATCCGCATCGACATGCTGGAGCGGCTGGCCGATCTGCTGCGCGCGCAGGACACCCGCGGCGGGTTCGAGGCCAATCCCGACATGCTGTCGATCACCGGCATGACGCTGGAGCAGTTTTCGGGCCTGATGCAGGGCCTGGGCTATTCCGCCGACAAGGGCGAGCGTGCCAAGGTCAAGGCGACCGAGACCCCGGCCGTCGTGTCCACGCCCGAGGCTGACGGCTCTGACGCGCCGATGACCGAGGAGGAATCGGTCCTGGCCGCCGAGACCCGCGCCAAGTGGGAGGCCGAGCAGGCCGAGAAGCGCAAGGCAGACGCCCCCGAGGCCGATGCTGTCGACGCGGAGCCCGAGACCGCCGCCGAGGTCGCACCCCCTGAGATGGAGGTGTACTATACCTTCAAATGGGCGCCCAAGCCGCGCGGCAACCGTCGCCCGCAGGGTGACCGCGGCCAGGCCGAGCGTCCCCAGGGTGATCGCCCGCAGGGCCAGCGCCGCGGCCCGCGCCGCGATGGCGTCCCGCGCGACGGTCAGTCCAAGGATGCGGCCCCGGCAGGGGATCGCCCACAGGGCGAACGTCGCGATCGCAACGGCAAGCCCGGCGGCAAGTTCGGTGGCCCCAAGAAGGGCGGCAAGCCGTCGCATCAGGCTCCCCAGACCTTCTCCTCGCGCCCCGAGAAGAAGGCCGATCCGGACAGCCCCTTTGCCATCCTGGCCCAGCTGAAGGACAAGACCTGACTTGACCGAGGCCGCCGCCGGCCTTCGGCTGGACAAATGGCTGTGCCATGCGCGGATCTTCAAGACGCGCGGCCTGGCCGCCGCCCGCATCGAGGCGGGCGGCATCCGGGTCAACGGCCAGCCCTGCCGCAAGCCGGGGCGCGCCGTGCGGCCCGGCGACGTGCTGACGGTATCCGCCTATCAGCGTGTGCGGGTGCTGACCGTGCTGGGCCTGTCGGACCGGCGCGGCCCGGCCCCCGAGGCGCAGCTGCTGTATCGCGAAGACTTGATTGATCCCCCGGGAATGTCTAGGTGACAGCCCGAACAGACCAGACGAAAGCGCCCCGATGACCTATGTCGTGACTGACAACTGCATCATGTGCAAATACACTGATTGCGTCGAAGTGTGCCCCGTGGACTGCTTCTACGAAGGCGAGAACACGTTGGTCATCCATCCCGACGAATGCATCGACTGTGGCGTCTGCGAACCGGAATGCCCCGCAGACGCGATCCGCCCGGATACCGAGCCGGCGATGGAAAGCTGGGTTGAGTTCAACCGCAAATATTCCGAGCTGTGGCCGGTTATCACCCGGAAGAAGGACCCCCTGCCGACCGCCGCCGAGATGGACGGTCAGGAAGGCAAGCTGGAAAAGTATTTCTCGGAAACGCCCGGCGAAGGCGATTGATTCGACCGGGCAGGGCCTGCAAGGTCCTGTTTCGCCGTCATTAAAGGCCTAGACAATGCCGATGCGCCGCCCGAAAGGCGGTGCTTTTTTTGGCGTCATTTTTGTGTTATAGTTCCTTATGTCGCGCCTTGTGCTGCTGCTTGTCAACAGGACTGTGTCGCATCCCAAACTGCCGGATCCGTGCCGACTGCAGGCAGGGGTCGTCAAACATGATCGAAAACGGACCGAGGGTGGCCTTGCCCCCCTGCGGCCCTTTGTGCCCGTCTCGCGGGCGCATGTCAGAGGAAGCCAGATGTCGAAATCGAAGAAGAACGAATTCCGCCCCGATGACTTTGTTGTCTATCCGGCCCATGGGGTCGGTCGTATCGTCTCGATCGAGGAACAGGAGGTCGCGGGCCTGCGGCTGGAGATGTTCGTGATCTCGTTCGACAAGGACAAGATGACCCTGCGCGTGCCCACTGCCCGCGCCAGCGAGATCGGCATGCGCAGCCTGTCGACCCCTGACCTGATCGACCGCGCGCTGGAGACCCTGAAGGGCAAGGCCCGCGTCAAGCGCGCGATGTGGTCGCGCCGGGCGCAGGAGTATGAGCAGAAGATCCATTCCGGCGACCTGCTGTCCATCGCCGAGGTCGTGCGCGACCTGCACCGCTGCGACGATCAGCGCGAACAGTCCTATTCCGAGCGTCAGCTGTACGAGGCCGCCCTCGACCGCCTGACCCGCGAAGTCGCGGCCGTCGGCGGTCTGGACGAAGGCGGTGCGCAGAAGCGGGTGGGCGAGGTTCTGCTGACACGCGCCGCCTGAGCGCTGACCACGACAACCCCAAGGGCGCCCCGACCGGGCGCCCTTTCGCTTTGGTGGACCGTTGTGCCGAACGTGGACAACGCTGCCCCGCCTGCCTATAAGGCGGCCATCCATACCCAACACCCTTCGAGGCGCATCATGATCAAGGTCTTCGGCCACACTTCCCCCGACACGGATTCCACCGGCTCGCCCATCATCTGGGCCTGGTATCTGAACGAGTGCCGCAAGACCCCGGCCGAGGCCGTGCTGCAGGGAGAGCCGAATACCGAGGCGTTGTGGATGCTGGACCGCTGGAACCTGTCCAAGCCGCGCATCATCGACGACGTGGCCGCCGACGACGTCTGCGTGATCGTTGACACCAACAACCCCGCCGAACTGCCCGCCAACCTGGAGCATGCCGAGGTGATCGAGATCATCGACCACCACCTGCTGGCCGGCGGCATCAAGACCCGTGCACCGATCAACATCACGATCCGCCCGCTGGCCTGCACCGCGACGATCATGCATGACCTGATCGGCGACGATCTGGCGCAGGCCCCCGAAGGGATCAAGGGCGCGATGCTGACCTGCATCCTGTCGGACACGCTGGAATTCCGCAGCCCGACTACGACCCCGCATGACCGCGCCGTGGCCGAGAAGCTGGCCGCCGACCTGGGCGTCGACATCGCCGAGTTCGCCGCCGAGATGTTCGCCGCGAAATCCGATGTCAGCGCCTTCAGCGAGGCCGCGCTGCTGAAGATGGACAGCAAGGAATACGAACTGGGCGGCAAGCAGCTGCGCATCTCGGTCCTGGAGACGACCGCGCCGCAGGTGATCCTGGACCGCAAGGATGCCCTGATCGCCGCCATGCCTGCCGTTGCTGCCGAAGATGGTGCGGACGAGGTCATGCTGTTCGTGGTCGACATCCTGCGCGAACAGGCGACGCTGCTGGTGCCCAACGACTATGTCAAGTTCGTGGCCGAGCGCAGCTTTGGCGTCACGGTCACCGGTGATACCGTCGTCCTGCCAGGCGTCATGAGCCGCAAGAAGCAGATCATCCCGGTCCTGGCCGTCTGATGACCCGCATCATTTCGTCGCTGGCCGAGGTATCGGCCAGCTATGACGCGCTGTTCTGCGATCTGTGGGGCTGCCTGCACAACGGCAAGCAGCCCTTTCCGGCTGCGGTCGCGGCGCTGCAGGCGTTCCGCGCGCAGGGTGGCCAAGTCTGCCTGATGACCAACGCCCCGCGCCCGAACCAGTACGTGATCGCTCAGCTGGACCGCATGGGCGTGCCGCGCGATGCCTGGGATCTGGTCGTCAGTTCCGGCGACGCGGCGCAGGACGCGATGTTCGCAGGCGCCGTCGGGCGGAACGTCTGGCATATCGGGATCGAGAAGGACCATGGGTTCTTTACCGACATTCCTGACGCCCATCGCAATGCGGCGCCCATCCGGCGCGTCCCGCTGGAGCAGGCCGAGGGGATCATCGCCTCGGGTCCGTTCGACGAGCTGAACGAGACGCCCGAAGATTACCGCGACCGGTTCCAGGGGGCGGTCGACCGTGGTCTGCCGATGCTGTGCGCGAACCCCGACATCGTCGTCGACATGGGCGAGACCCGCATCTATTGCGCGGGCGCATTGGCCGATTTCTATCAGTCGCTTGGCGGGACGGCGCTGTATTACGGCAAGCCGCATGCGCCGATCTATGACCGGGCGCGGGCGCTGATGGGGTTGGGCCCCGACGCGCGGTATCTTGCGGTGGGCGATGGCATCGCCACCGACATCGCGGGTGCCGAGGCGCAGGGGATCGATTCGATCTTCGTCACCGGCGGTCTGGCCGCGGATGCCTTTGGCCCGGACGTCGAACAGCCCGATGCCGGGATGCTGCCTGAATGGCTGGGATCGCAGGGACGGGCGCCGACCTTCGCGATCGGGCGGCTGCGCTGAGGCGACGCGGCCCGCGATGCGCGGGCCGCGGCGCAACAATGGAACGCATACCGAAGGCATTCGGAAATATTGTTGCCATCCATGCTTTGTGCTGCTATGCAGCATGAGGCATGGATCATGGCATTCCGGATGAGCAGCAAGATGTTGGACAATCTTCCACGCGGAACCATCGTCATCGAGGATCTGGAGATCGGCATGGTCCGGCACCTGCAAAAGCAGGTGACCGATCGCGACATCGAGCTGTTCGCCGAGGTGTCGACCGACCGGAACCCGGTCCATCTGGACGACGCTTATGCGCAGGATACGATCTTTGAAGGCCGGATCGCCCACGGCATGCTGACCGCGGGACTGATTTCTGCGGTGATCGGCGAACAGCTGCCCGGTCACGGTACCGTCTATCTGGGCCAGACGCTGAAGTTCATGGCCCCCGTGCGTCCCGGCGACATGGTTCGCGCCGAGGTCGAGGTTCAGGCCATCGACCATGCGAAACGGCGGGTCACGCTTGCAACCCGCTGCCTCGTCGGCGATACGGTCGTCTTGAAAGGCGAGGCGGTCGTGCTGGCCCCAAGCCGCAAGTTCGACTGAGGGGTGCGTGGCGCCCTGTTGGGGGCGCATTGCAGATCCATCGCGACTGGACCGGGCTGAAGGCCGAGGCACGCGGCGCATCGGTTGCCATGGGCAATTTCGATGGCGTCCACAAGGGTCACCGCGCGGTCATCGACGCCGCCCGCGCCGCCAGCGACGCGCCCTTGGGCATCCTGACCTTCGAGCCGCACCCGCGGGAGTATTTCGCCCCCGATGCGCCGCCCTTTCGCCTCATGAACTCCGAGGCACGGGCCAACCGCCTGTCCCGCCTTGGTGTTCAGCACCTCTACGAACTGCCCTTTGGCCCGGTGCTGGCGGGCCTGACCCCGCAGGCCTTCGCGCAGGAGGTCCTGGCCGACGGGCTGGGCATCGCGCATGTCACCGTGGGTGCGGATTTCTGTTTCGGCAAGAACCGCGCGGGTACGGCGCAGACGCTGCAGGATCTGGGCCGGACATACGGCTTCGGCGTGACCATCGTGCCGCTGATCGGCGCGGGAGAGGCCGAATACAGCTCGACCGCGATCCGCACGGCGCTGGCGCAGGGACTGACCCACGAGGCCGAGCGCATGCTGGGCCATTGGCACCGCATCGAGGGTGAGGTCATCCACGGCGAAAAGCGGGGCCGGGAACTGGGCTGGCCCACCGCGAACTTGGCGATGGACGGGCTGCACCTGCCGCGCCTTGGCGTCTATGCGGTGTTGGTCGACATCCTGACCGGCCCGGACCGCGGCCCGTGCAAGGGCGTCGCCTCGCTTGGGGTGCGGCCGATGTTCGGGGTGAACACCCCGAATCTTGAGGTGAACCTGTTCGATTTTTCGGGCGATCTGTACGGACAGCACCTGTCGGTCGCCCTGGTCGACTTCCTGCGCGACGAGGCCAGGTTCGACAGCCTGCAGGCGCTGATCGACCAGATGGAGCAGGACGGCGCGCAGGCCCGCGCCCTGCTGTCGGGCCGCTGATGCGCGAGCGTTTCTGGGAACTGCCGCTGCCCCGCCTGGCCCCCGACGAGTGGGAGGCGCTGTGCGACGGCTGCGGCAAGTGCTGCCTGAACAAGATCGAGTTCGAGGACACGAACGAGCTGGCCTTCACGCGCGTCGCCTGCAAGCTGCTGGACGGGGATGCCTGCCGGTGCAGCAGCTACCCGAACCGCCACGACTATGTCCCGGACTGCGTCGTGCTGACCCCCGCCAAGATCAAGGAGGTCGCCTGGTGGCTGCCCGTCACCTGCGCCTATCGCCTGCGCCATGAGGGGCGGCCGCTGTATGACTGGCACCACCTGATCTCGGGCTCGACCGAGACGGTGCACGAAGCAGGCGTCAGCGTCCGTGGCTGGACCGTCAGCGAGCTGTCGGTCACCGAGGACGATTGGGAGGACCACATCATCGAGGATCTGTCATGAATTTCGCCTCGGACAATTCGTATGCTGCGCATCCCGCCGTCCTGACCGCGATGGCCGACGCCAATTCCGGCGCCGTCATGGGCTATGGCGCCGACCCGGTCACCGCGCGGGCCGAGGCCGCGATCCGCGAACTGCTGGAGGCACCCGAGGCCGTCGTCCGCTTTGTCGCCACCGGGACGGCGGCGAATGCGCTTGTCTGTGCGCAGCTGTCGCCGTCCTTCGGGCGCATCTACTGCCACGACGACGCGCATATCGAGACCAGTGAATGTGCCGCGCCCGAGTTCTTCTCTCACGGGGCAAAGCTGGTGACCCTGCCGGGCGAGGGCGGTCGGATCGATGCGGCCACCTTGGCGCAGACGCTGCAGGTCGGTGCCGGGGTGGGCCTGAACGGCGGGCGCAGCGCGCTGGTGTCGATCACGAATGCCACCGAATGGGGCACGGTTTATGACCCGGACCAGGTCGCGGCGCTGGCCTCCGTCGCCCATGCGGCGGGATTGCCGCTGCACATGGAGGGTTCGATTACCGTCGCAAGCAGTCCGGCCACGTGATGTCCAAGAACCGCTATCTTGCAGCGCAGATGCTGGCCCTGGCGACCGATGGATTGTGGCTGGACCTCGCGCATCGCGCGAACACCAAGGCGCAGGTCCTGGGACAGGCGGTCGTCGATGGCGGGGGTCGGCTGTTGCAGCCGGTCCAGTCGAACGGCGTCTTTGCCGCGATCCCGAAGGCGGCCCATGACCGGGCGCAGGCGGCTGGCGTGCTGTATCACCTGTGGCCCGACAAGACGGTGCAGGGTGCCGACCCCGTGCCGCTGCGCCTGGTCACCGCGTGGGATACGCCCGATGCGGACGTCGCGGCGATGTCCGCGATCCTGCGCGGCTAGTTTCGCAGCGCGTCCAGCAACAGTTGCAGCGCATGTTCGATGGTTGCCGCACGCACGCGGTGACGGCCGATCGCACCGAATTCGACGGTTTGGGTGAAGGTGCCAAAGGGCTGGCTGATGCCAAAGCAGACCCGCCCTTCGGGCTTGTGCTCGGATCCGCCGGGGCCCGCGATGCCGGTGACCGAGACGGCGATCCCGGCATCGGACTGGCGTAGCGCACCCTGGGCCATCTCGGCCGCGACCTGTTCGCTGACCGCGCCATGCGTATCCAGGGTTTCGGCCCGCACGCCCAGCATCTGCATCTTGGCCGCGTTCGAATAGGTGACAAAGCCCCGGTCGAATCCGTCGGACGATCCCGGAACCTCTGTCAGGGCGCCGGCGATCAGGCCGCCGGTGCAGCTTTCGGCCGTCGCGATCATCACGCGCCGGGCGCGGGCGGCGTCAAGGACCTGCGCCGCCTGGCTCACATCAGCACCGTATGGGCAAAGGCCGCGGCGGCCATCGTGGCCAGCGCCGCAAAGATCCCCGCCCACAGATCGTCCAGCATCACGCCGGCACTGTCATGGCGGCGATCGGCGCGGCCGACCAGCCATGGCTTCCAGATGTCGAACAGCCGGAAGAACAGGAAGGCCGCGACCCAACCCGGATAGGGAAAGCTGTCGGCGGGCAGCCCCGCGTGCCAGAACCCGAAGGACGGCGCCATCAGCGCCAGCCACTGGCCAGCGACCTCGTCGATGACGATCTCGCTGCGATCGGGGTCGTCCATGCCGACGGTGTAGCGCGGCACGACCCAGAACCCCAGCAGGATCACCAGCCCCGKGGCCAGCGCCAGAAGCGGGAAATGCCCGATGCGGTGCAGGATCAACCCCATCGCAACGGCGACCGCCGACCCCCAGGTGCCGGGGGCGGGGCGAAGCAGGCCTGCGCCGAACCAGGTGGCCAGCATGCGATCCATGGTCATTCCTTGATCAGGGTGGCGGTCGCGATGGCGGCGATCCCCTCGCGTCGGCCGGTAAAGCCAAGGCGTTCGGACGTAGTGGCCTTGACGCTGATGCGCGCTTCCTCAACGCCCATGATTTCGGACAGGCGGTGGGCCATCGCCAGCGCATGGGGCCCGATCTTGGGCGCCTCGCAGATCAGAGTCACGTCTGCATTGCCGATGCGGAACCCCTTGTCGCGGGCCATGCTGGCCGCATGGGCCAGAAAGATCGCGCTGTCGGCACCCTTCCATTGCGGGTCCGAGGGCGGAAAATGCCGCCCGATGTCGCCCTGCGCCAAGGCGCCATAGATGGCGTCGGTCAGCGCGTGCATGCCAACATCGGCATCGGAATGGCCCAGCAGGCCCGCGTCATGCGGCACCTGCACGCCGCACAGGGTGACGTGGTCCCCGGGTCCAAAGGCGTGCACGTCGTAGCCATTGCCAAGGCGGATATCCATGTCGGTCCCCAGAATGCGTTCGGCCCGCGCGAAATCGGCGGGAAAGGTGATCTTCAGATTGTCTTCCGAACCTTGGGTGATGGCAACCTCCATCCCCGCGGCAAGTGCCAGCTGGACGTCGTCGGCCGCATCCCCCGGATGATCGCGATGCGCCTGCAGGATCCTGTCCAGAACGAAACCCTGCGGCGTCTGCGCCCGGAACAGCCCGTCACGCGGCGCGATGGCCGCGACACGCGCGCCGTCCCCCCGCCACAGCGCGTCCGACACGGGCAACGCGGGTGCGGCGGCGTCCGCGCCCTCTTGCAGCGCCCGGATCACGTCGTCGATGACCGATGGTGCGACCAGCGGGCGTGCCCCGTCATGGATCAGGACATGACTGGCTTGGCCCTGCAGGGCGGTCAGGCCGGCGCGGACACTGGCGGCGCGGGTCTCGGCGCCCGCGACGATGGTGATGCCGCCAGCATATCGGGCGATGGCCTGCCCCATGTCATCGGGGTGAACGACCAGAACGATCCGTTCAAAGCCCGCAAAGGCCGCCAGGGTTCGGTCCAGGACAGGACGCCCGGCAAGATCGCGCCACTGCTTGGGCAGGCCGTCCCCGGCCCGCGTGCCCCGTCCCGCCGCCGTGATCAGCGCGGCAAAGCCCGCAGGCGCGCGGATCATGCGTGATCGGGCATGTCGCCCTGGATCGCAGCCGCAAAGGCCGTCCGATACAGGCTCGACAGTTCGGCCAGCGGCGCACTGTCGTCGCCCAAGGTCACGCTGTCGCCGCCAAAGCGGCCAACGGTGGCGATGGGGACGCCTGCGGCCTGGGCCGCGGCGGTCAGGGCGCCTGCGGCGTCGGGGCGGCAGGCGACAAGATAGCGGGCCTGATCCTCGCCGAACAGTTGGGCGATGTCACCGCTGTCCAGCGTGACGCCCAGGCCCGCGGCCTCGGCCATCTCGAAGGCGGCAAGCGCCAGGCCGCCGTCCGACAGGTCGGTCGCCGATGCCAGGTGGCCCCGGTTGGCGCGCAGGAATTCGCCGTTGCGGCGTTCGTCGTCCAGATCGACATGCGGCGCGTCGCCGGATTCGATGCGGAACGCCTCCCACGCCAGGGCCGACTGTTCAAGGTGGCCGCGCGTGGCACCGATCACCAGGGCCAGGTCACCCTGCGCGGGCAGGCCCGCGATCAGATCGTCCAGATCGGCGATCAGGCCGACGCCGCCGATGGTCGGCGTCGGCAGGATGCCCTTGCCGTCGGTTTCGTTGTAAAGCGACACGTTGCCCGACACGATGGGAAAGTCCAGTGCGCGGCAGGCCTCTCCGATGCCCTTGATGGCACCGACCAGCTGGCCCATGATCTCGGGCTTTTCGGGGTTGCCGAAGTTCAGGTTGTCGGTCGTGGCCAGGGGCAGGGCGCCCACCGCGGTCAGGTTGCGATAGGCCTCGGCCACGGCCTGCTTGCCGCCCTCGAACGGGTTCGCCTTGACATATCGCGGGGTGACGTCGCTGGTGAAGGCCAGCGCCTTGCGGGTCCCGTGCACGCGAACGACGCCCGCGCCCATTCCGGGACGGCGGATCGTGTCGGCCCCGACCTGCGTGTCGTACTGTTCCCAGACCCAAGCACGGTGCGCGTGGTTCGCGCTGCCGACAAGCGCGCGCAGGCCGGCGATGGGCGCGATCGGGGGCAGGGCCGGCGCGGGCGTGGCCGCAGGCGTCTCGACCCAGGGGCGGTCATATTCCGGCGCGCTGGAGGACAGCTTGGACAGCGGCAGGTCGGCCATGACCACGTCGCGATGGACGATCAGGAAGCGATCTTCGGCGATGGTCTCTCCGACGATGGCGAAGTCCAGGTCCCATTTCTGGAAGATCGCCCGTGCCTCGGCCTCCTTCTCGGGCTTCAGCACCATCAGCATCCGCTCTTGGGATTCCGACAGCATCATCTCATAGGCGGTCATATTGGTTTCGCGTTGGGGCACGCTGTCCAGGATCAGCTTGATCCCCAGGCCGCCCTTGTCGCCCATCTCGACCGCCGAACAGGTCAGGCCCGCGGCCCCCATGTCCTGGATCGAGATCACCGACCCCGACGCCATCAGCTCAAGGCACGCCTCCAGCAGGCATTTCTCGGTAAACGGATCGCCGACCTGCACGGTGGGACGCTTGTCCTCGATCGTGTCATCGAACTCGGCGCTGGCCATGGTCGCGCCGCCGACGCCGTCGCGCCCGGTCTTGGCGCCCAGATAGACGACGGGCATGCCCACGCCCGAGGCCGCCGAATAGAAGATCTTGTCGGCATCGGCCAGGCCCGCCGCAAAGGCGTTGACCAGGCAGTTGCCGTCATAGCTCGGGTGGAAACGAACCTCTCCGCCGACGTTCGGCACGCCGAAGGCGTTGCCATAGGCGCCGATCCCCTCGACCACGCCCTTGACCAGATGCGGGGTCTTGGGGTGATCGGTGCGCCCGAAGGACAACGCGTCCATCGCCGCGATCGGGCGCGCGCCCATGGTGAAGACGTCACGCAGGATGCCGCCCACGCCGGTCGCGGCCCCCTGATGGGGTTCGATATAGCTGGGATGGTTGTGGCTCTCCATCTTGAAGACCACCGCCTGACCGTCGCCGATATCGACCACGCCCGCGTTCTCTCCGGGACCGCAGATCACCTGGGGGCCGTCGACGGGCAGGGTACGCAGCCATTTCTTGGACGACTTGTAGGAACAGTGCTCGTTCCACATGGCGCTGAAGATGCCCAGTTCGGTGAAGGTCGGTTCGCGCCCGATGATCTGCAGGATGCTGGCATACTCGTCCGGCTTCAGCCCATGGGCCGCAATCAGTTCCGGGGTAAGCTGTGGTTCCTGCATGACACGACCCTTCCTGCGCATGAAATCACGCGTCTTCTAGGCGCTGGCGGCGTCCATGGAAAGGCCGCAGAACCCGGGCGCGGGACAAAAAAAAGCCGGGCACAAGGCCCGGCCTAAGTCCAACAGGGAGGTAGAAGGTGATGAGCGATTACGCTGATCATCGCCTTCTAAGCCCGATCTATGTGCAGTCTGTGAACTCTTCAAGACAAATGGCGCTGCAGCTGCAGCATAGCCGCCATGCGCTGGCGTAATGGCTGCACGCTGCGCGTGCATTATCCCGGTTTTGCCTACGGTTTGGGCAGGTCAGACCTGCCCGGCCTCGCTTTGATGGCGCCGATAGGCCTGGATCTCTTCCAGGACAAAGTCGCGGAACACCGCGACGCGGCGCGTCTGGCGCATTTCCTCGGGATAGGCAAGGAAGACCGGCACCTCTCCCGACTCGGTGTCCGGGAACACGCGGATCAGGTTCGGGTGGTCGGCGGTCAGATAGTCGGGCAGGACGCCGATGCCCAGATTGGCCAGCACTGCCTGCAGCACGCCGAAATAGTTGTTCACCGTCAGGGTCGATCCGACGTTCTGGGACATCAGCTCCTGCACTAGGCGCGCGCCGGCCGCCACCTGAGGCTGGTCGGGTTTCTGGCAGATCAGACGGTGATTGGACAGGTCGGCCAGCGATTCCGGCGCGCCATGCGCCGCGATGTAATCCGGGCTGGCGTACAGGCGCATCCGGATGTTCAGCAGCCGGCGGCGGATCAGGTCGGACTGGCTCGGCTCCTTCATGCGGATGGCCACGTCGGCCTCGCGCATGGGCAGGTCAAGGACGCGCTCCTCCAGCAGCAGGTCGATGCGCAGGTCAGGATACTTTTCGTACAGCTTGACCAGGCGGGGTGCCAGCCACAGCGTGCCAAAGCCCACGGTGGCCGTCACCTTGAGTTCGCCGAAGACGTTTTCCTCGCTGTCGCGGATGCGGGCCGAGGCGCTGTCCAGCTTGCGCGACATGGACGAGGTCGCCTCGAACAGCAGCTCTCCCTGTTCGGTCAGAATCAACCCCCGCGCGTGCCGGTGGAACAGCGTCGTGCCAAGCGACTCCTCCAGCGCGCGGATCTGGCGGCTGACCGCCGATTGCGACAGGTGCAGCACGTCGCCCGCATGCGTCAGGCTGCCGGCATCGGCCACAGCGTGAAATATTCTAAGCTTGTCCCAGTCCATCCCTGTTATAATCCTGTCATGACAGCCATGCGATTTTTGCAGACCTAACCTTCCCCTGCGATTCCGGCAAGGTCACGTCAAGGAAAGAATTTCCGCTTCGTTGGTCAGCATTTCTGACCTATAATGACCGCGGAGGCCTTTGGTCATGGGAGGAGAGGGTGATGAGCAAGCAGGAATTTTCGCTAGCCGATCGGTTCGATCTGTCGAAACGTCACGTGTTGTTGAACGGGACGCAGGCACTTGTTCGGCTGATGCTGATGCAATCAGCACGCGACAAAGCCGCGGGGCTTGATACGGCGGGACTGGTCACCGGGTATCGCGGCTCTCCCCTGGGCAGTGTCGATCTGCAGATGACGCGCGAGGCCAAGCGCCTGGCGGCGGCGCAGGTCCTGTTCCAGCCCGGTCTGAACGAGGATCTGGCCGCAACCGCCATCTGGGGCAGCCAGCAGGCCGAACTGCGCGGCGAGGGGCGTCACGACGGAGTGTTTGCGCTGTGGTACGGCAAGGGTCCGGGGGTGGACCGGTCGGGCGACGTCATGCGCCACGGCAACATGGCCGGATCGTCGCGCCACGGCGGCGTCGTAATGGCGATGGGCGACGATCACACGGGCGAAAGCTCGACCGTGCTGCACCAGTCGGACTGGGCGATGATCGACGCCTATATCCCCGTGCTGTCGCCTGCCGGGGTGCAGGAGATCCTGGATTACGGCCTGTATGGGTTCGCGCTGTCGCGCTATGCAGGGGTTTGGACGGGTCTGAAGACGATGAAGGACACGGTCGAGGCGACATCGGTGGTCGACGGCGATCCGCATCGAATGGCGTTCACCCTTCCGGATCGCATGCTGCCCGAGGGGGGGCTGAACATTCGCCTTGGCGACACGCCCGTCGCACAGGAAGCCCGGATGATCGACCACAAGCGGTGGGCGGCCGAGGCGTTCAGCCGTGCGAACCGCATCGACCGCAAGGTCTGGGGCAAGTCCGGCGCGCGGATCGGCTTTGTCGCCGCGGGCAAGAACTGGCTGGATCTGGTCCACGCCCTGTCCCTGCTGGGCATCGACGAGGCCGAGGCCGAGCGGTTAGGCCTGACCACCTACAAGGTCGGGCAGACATGGCCCATGGACATGAAGTCGATCCAGGAATGGTCCGAGAGCCTGGAACTGATCATCTGCGTCGAGGAGAAGCGCAAGCTGATCGAGGTGCAGCTGAAGGAGGCGATCTTTGACAACCGCCATGGGCGTCGCGTCCACGGCTGGAAGCACGACCGCACCGGAGAGGAGCTGTTCCCGACCCGCTATGCGCTGGACCCTGTGATGATTGCCCAGAAGATCGGCGGCATCCTGATCGAGGAGGGTCGCGGCACCGAGCGTCTGCGCGCCGGGCTGGAGCGGCTGAACGAGGTGCGCCGCAACGACAACGCCCCCGAGATTGCGACCAGAACCCCTTGGTTCTGTTCGGGTTGTCCGCATAACAGCTCGACCAGGCTGCCCGAAGGCAGCCGCGCCTATGCCGGGATCGGTTGCCATTACATGGTGCAGTGGATGGGCCGTGAGACCGAGGGTTTCACCCATATGGGCGGCGAGGGTGCGAATTGGATCGGAGAGGCGCCGTTCAGCAAAAGAGGCCATGTTTTTCAAAACCTTGGCGACGGAACCTATAATCATTCCGGGTCTTTGGCGATCCGCGCGGCCTTGGCTGCGGGGACCAACATCACCTACAAGATCCTGTACAACGATGCCGTCGCCATGACCGGCGGACAGCCGAACGAGGGCGGCCTGACCGCCCCGCAGATCGCCCGCGAACTGGTGGCGATGGGCGTCGGCACGGTCGTCGTGGTTCACGACGAAAAGGAGGACGTCGACCAGGCGCAGTTCCCCAAGGGCCTGCGGTTCGAGGAACGTGCGCAGATGATGGCCGTCCAGCGCGATCTGGAAAAGGTCGCGGGCGTCAGCGCCATCCTGTACGTCCAGACCTGCGCGGCCGAGAAGCGCAGGCGGCGCAAGAAGGGACAGTTCCCCGACCCGGACCGCCGGATCTTCATCAATCCCGACGTCTGCGAGGGCTGCGGGGATTGTTCGGTCCAGTCGAACTGCGTCTCGATCGTGCCGTTGGACACGGAACTGGGCCGCAAGCGGCAGATCGACCAGTCGAGCTGCAACAAGGATTACAGCTGCGTCAACGGGTTCTGCCCCAGCTTCGTGTCGGTCAAGGGCGGCAACCTGCGCAAGCCCAAGGCCGAGGCGTTCGACCTGCCCGATCTGCCGCAGCCCATGCTGCCCACGATCAACGGGACGCATAACGTCGTCATCACGGGCGTCGGCGGCACCGGTGTCGTGACAATCGGCGCCGTGCTGGCGCAGGCCGCCCACATGGACGGCAAAGGCGCCGGCATGATGGAGATGGCGGGCCTGGCGCAGAAGGGCGGCGCGGTGCATATCCACCTGCGCCTGGCTGAACGCCCCGCCGACATCAGCGCGATCCGCGTTGCCGTGGGCGAGGCGGACTGTGTCATCGGCGGCGATCTGGTGGTGACGGCGGGGGCCAAGACCGTGGGCCTGATGACCCAGGGCCGCACCGGCGCGGTCGTGAACGACCACGAGATCATCACCGGCGACTTTACCCGGTTCCGCGATTTCCAGGTACCGTCGGACCGGCTGCGCCTGTCGCTGCAGGCCCGTTTGGGCGACCGGGTGGCGTTCTTCGATGCGAACGATCTGGCGCTGCGGCTGCTGGGGGATTCGATCTATTCGAACATGCTGGTGCTGGGTGCGTGCTGGCAGCGTGGACTGATCCCGTTGTCGCTGGAGGCGATCATGGAGGCGATCCGCCTGAACGGCGCGCAGGTCGACGCCAACCAGCGGGCATTCCAGATCGGCCGTTGGGCGGTTGTCTATCCCGAACAGATGCGCAAGCCCGCCGAGGTCACGCAGTTGCCGGTCGATCCCGTAGCCTATCGCGCTGAACGGTTGGTCGGCTATCAGAACAAGCGGCTTGCCGCCCGGTACCGCAAGCTGGTCGATGCCGCGCCCGCACAGCTTCGCGACAGCGTCGCAAGAAGCTATTACAAGCTGTTGGCGTATAAGGATGAATACGAGGTTGCACGGTTGCATCTGACCACCGCCGAACAGGTTGCGGCGCGGTGGGAGGGGGACGTGACCCTGTCCCTTCATCTGGCGCCGCCGATGCTGACCGGCAAGGACGCGAATGGCCGCCCCAGAAAGCGGGAGTTCGGTCCGTGGATGCTGCGCGCGTTTCGGGTTCTAGCCGGAATGAAGGGGCTGCGGGGGACGCCGCTGGACCCCTTCGGCTACAGCGCCGAACGCAGGCGCGAGCGGGCGATGATTCGCGAATACGAGACTGACATGACCCGCGTCTTCGCCTCGGTCACGGATGCGATGATGCCGGTGGCGATTGAACTGGCGGAACTGCCCCTGGGCGTACGCGGCTTTGGTCCCGTCAAGGACAAGGCCGCGGATCTTGCCGCGACCCGGCGGGCCGAGCTGCTGGCGCAGCTGCAGGCGGGGCACCCACCCATCCGTGAAGCGGCGGAATGATCCAGGTCATTTCCAAAAGCGGCGTGTCGCCCTATGAAGGGCGGCACGCGACGCGGGAGGTTCTGGGATGGCGATTGGGGTGTTCGATTCGGGTCTGGGCGGGCTGACGGTCCATCAGGCCATTGCCGCGCGCCTGCCTGACCTGCCGCTGGTCTATCTGGGCGACAACGCCCATGCGCCCTATGGGGTGCGCACCGCCGACGACATTTTCGATCTGACCTGCAAGGGCGTCGAGCGCCTGTGGGACGAGGGCTGCGATCTGGTGATCCTGGCCTGCAACACCGCCAGTGCCGCTGCGCTGAAGCGGATGCAGGAAACCTGCCTGCCGGCGGACAAGCGCGTCCTGGGCGTGTTCGTCCCCATGATCGAGGCGCTGACCGAACGGGCCTGGGGCGATAATTCGCCGCCGCGCCGGGTGGCGGTCAACAACGTCGCGCTGTTTGCCACACCCGCGACCGTCGCCAGCCGCGCGTTCCAGCGCGAACTGGCGTTCCGCGCGGTGGGCGTCGATGTCGAGGCCCAGCCCTGCGCCGGCGTGGTCGATGCGATCGAGATGGGCGACGAGCAGCTGGCGGAGGCCCTGGTCACCAGCCATGTCGAGGCGCTGAAGCGCCGTATGCCGTACCCCGAGGCCGCGGTCCTTGGCTGCACCCATTACCCGCTGATGCAGGACGCGTTCCAGCGCGCCCTGGGGCCGCAGGTCAAGGTCTTCAGCCAGGCGGGGCTGGTCGCCGAAAGCCTGGCCGACTATCTGACGCGCAGGCCCGAATTCGTTGGGTCGGGCACGACGTCGATGTATCTGACGACCGGCGATCCGGTGCGGGTGGGCGGCAAGGCCACGCAGTTCCTGCGCCGCGCCATCAGCTTTGATCCCGCCTGAGGAGGACCCATGGCCGGCATGAAATCCCTGAAGAAGCAGCGCCGCGTCCAGGTTCTGGCGGCGGCAAGCCTGGCCCTGGTCGTGGCGGTGGGGCTGATCGGATACGGCTTCAGCGACGGCATCAACCTCTATCGCTCTCCCAGCCAGGTGGCCGAGACGGCGCCCGAGCCCGACGAGTTCTTTCAGCTGGGCGGGCTGGTCAAGGACGGATCCATCGTCAATGGCACCGGCATGGCGTTCGATTTCGTGATCACCGACGGCGCGGTCGAGATCCCGGTGACCTATGTCGGCAACGACCCTCGCCCGGACCTGTTCAGCGAAGGGCAGGGCACCATCGCCAAGGGTCACTACCGCGACGGCCGGTTCGAGGCGCGCGACCTGCTGGCCAAGCATGACGAGACCTATATGCCCCGCGAGGTGGTGGATACGCTGAAGGCGACCGGCGTCTATCAGGAACCCGGCACCTGAGGCAACGCGCGCAGGGTTAACGACAGGTTAACCGCATCGCCCCAGCATCCCCCGATGCGGCCCCGATCCGGGGTGCGCGTCAGACATGGGGGTGTCATGCCAAGCGTCGAACAGATTGCCCGTCAGATCGTTGCCCGCGAAGGCGGGTACGTGAACGACCCCGACGATCCGGGCGGGGCCACCAACTTTGGCGTCACCATCGGCACGATGCAGTCCCTGGGGATGGACCTGAACCGCGATGGCCGCATCGACGCCGCCGATGTGCGCGCCCTGACGCGGGCGCAGGCCGAACAGATCTTCGTCGAGCATTATTTTCGCAAGCCACGCCTTGCCGAACTGCCCGAACCGCTGCAGGCCAGCGTCTTTGACATGTATGTCAACGCAGGCGGGAATGCGGTAAAGATCCTGCAGCGCCTGGTCAGCCGGATGGGCTTTCGCACCGCCGATGACGGGGTCGTCGGGCCGATGACCATCGCGGCCGTGGCCGACGCGGCCGAGGCCGCGCCGGATCATCTGGTTGACGCCTATGGGATCGCGCGGCGCAACTATTACTATGCGCTGGCCGATCAGCGCCCGGCCAGCCGCAAGTACGCGCGCAGCAAGGCGGGCGGCAAGGGCGGCTGGATCACCCGCGCCGAGGAGTTCATGGCCCCCCGCTATCGCCTCAGCGAGGCTGAGCACCGCCAGAGGACATCCGCATGGGCCTGATCGACCGATTCATCGGGATCGCCCCGACCGTCACCGCCCTGGGCAGCGCCGCGACCGGCATGGCCGAGGTCTTTACCCAGAACGCGACCCGCCGGATGGAACTGGACGAGGAGGCCTATGCCCGCGCCATCGCCCAGCACGGCCAGGAATTCGCGGTGCCGCGCCAGGGCTGGTTCGACGGGTTCGTGAACGGACTGAACCGCCTGCCGCGTCCGCTGCTGGCTTTGGGGACGATGGCGCTGTTCATCTATGCGATGGTCGAGCCGATCGGATTCGGCATCCGCATGGAGGGGCTGCAGCGCGTTCCCGAACCCCTGTGGTGGCTACTGGGCGCCATCGTGGGGTTCTATTTCGGCGCGCGCGAGGCGCATCATTTCCGCCACCGCGTCTGGCCCGCCCCCGTGACCGAGGAGACGACCATCGTCCCCGGCACCGTCACAACGCCAGTCGCCATTCCCGCGGACGACTTTGCCGACAATGCGGCCCTGCGCGACTGGCTGACGACCCTGCGCGAATAGGCCGCAAGGCCCGCACGCAAAACTGAGCGACCGGGACCAAGGGGGGGCTTTTCCCCCCTTGGCCGCATCCCTATGCTGTCGGGAAACAAAGGATGCCCGCAGATGATCGCTGAACTTGGCCATTTCGCCCTGATCCTGGCCTTCATGGTCGCGATCTATCAGATGACCGTGCCGATGATCGGCGCCGCAAAGGGATGGCACGGCTGGATGGACAGCGCCCGGCCGGCGGCCATGGCCCAGTTGCTGCTGATGGTCATCAGCTTCGGCGCGCTGACAATTGCCTTCGTCACGTCCGACTTCTCGGTCCTGCTGGTCTACGAGAACTCGCACACGCTCAAGCCGATGCTCTACAAGATCAGCGGGGTCTGGGGCAACCACGAGGGCTCGATGCTGCTGTGGGTGTTGATCCTGGCGCTGTTCGGCGCGGCGGCGGCGCTGTTCGGGGGCAACCTGCCGCCCAGCCTGCGGGCACGGGTGCTGGGGGTTCAGGCATCGGTCAGCGTGGCGTTTTATGCATTCATCATCTTTACGTCGAACCCGTTCTGGCGCATGGGCAATCCGCCTTTCGACGGGCGCGACCTGAACCCGCTGCTGCAGGACCCAGGTTTGGCTTTCCACCCGCCGTTCCTGTATCTGGGTTATGTCGGCCTTTCGATGGCCTTCAGCTTTGCCGTCGCCGCCCTGATAGAGGGTCGCGTGGATGCGGCCTGGGCGCGTTGGGTCCGTCCCTGGACCCTGGCTGCCTGGGTGTTTCTGACCATTGGCATCGCGCTTGGCTCCTGGTGGGCCTATTACGAGCTGGGCTGGGGCGGCTTCTGGTTCTGGGATCCGGTCGAGAACGCCAGCTTCATGCCCTGGCTGCTGGCCGCCGCCCTGCTGCATTCCGCCATCGTCGTCGAAAAGCGAGAGGCGTTGAAAAGCTGGACGATCCTTTTGGCGATCATGGCGTTCGGGTTCTCGCTGATCGGCACGTTCATCGTCCGATCGGGTGTCATCACCTCTGTCCACAGCTTCGCAAACGACCCGGAACGGGGGGTGTTCATCCTGGCGATCCTTGCGGTGTTCATCGGCGGCGCCCTGACGCTGTTCGCGGCCCGCGCGTCCGAGATGACCGCCAAGGGCGTATTCGCCCCCCTGTCGCGCGAGGGCGCGCTGGTGCTGAACAACGTGCTGTTGGCCGTGTCGGCCTTTGTCGTGTTCATCGGCACGATCTGGCCGCTGGTGGCCGAGATGGTCTGGGGGCGGGTGCTTT
The DNA here is from genome assembly GCF_024105395.1 of Paracoccus sp. 08. Classification (NCBI taxonomy): domain Bacteria; kingdom Pseudomonadati; phylum Pseudomonadota; class Alphaproteobacteria; order Rhodobacterales; family Paracoccaceae; genus Paracoccus; species Paracoccus sp. 08. The sequence goes on from NZ_WEKR01000017.1 coordinate 58,826, forward strand.
CCGTGGGCCCGCCCTTCTTCAACCAGGCCTTTACCCCGTTCATGATCGTGCTGGCGATCGCCCTGCCCATCGGGTCGCTAATGCCGTGGAAACGTGCGACGCTGGCCCGCAGCCTGCGCCCGCTGCGCGGGCCGCTGATCCTTTCGGCGGCGATCATGATGCTGGTCTTTGCGGTGTCGACCGGCCATTCTGCGCTTGCCGTGATCGGGGCGGGGCTGGGATCCTGGCTGATCTTCGGCGCGCTGGCCGATCTGTGGCTGCGGACCGGCAGTTCCGGTGCGTCGCGCCTGTTGCGCCTGCCGCGTGCCGATTGGGGCAAGGCGGTCGCGCATTCCGGGCTGGGCGTCACCTTCGTGGCCGTGTCCCTGATCCAGGCCTGGCAGGTCGAGGATGTGCGCGTGGCCCAGATCGACCAGCCTTTCACGGTCGGCAGCTATGACCTGGTCCTGCGCGACGTACGCCGGGCGGACGGACCCAACTATCTGGCCCAGAAGGCCGTGATCGAGGCCAGCCGCGACGGCAGTCCGGTCGCGACCCTCTCTCCGGAAAAGCGTGTCTATCCCGTTCAGGGAATGCCCACGACCGAGGCCGCGATCAATTACGGCTTCTGGCGCGATCTGTACGTTGTTCTGGGCGATGAACAGCCCGGCGGCGGATGGGCGGTGCGGACCTATATCAAGCCCTTTGCCAACTGGATCTGGGCGGGCTGTCTGATGATGGCCATCGGCGGGCTGATCAGCCTGACCGACCGGCGCTATCGCGTGGCGGCGGGTGCGGCCCGGCAGGCGCGCCCCGGCGCGGTCCCCGCGGAATGAGGACGAGGTCCTTCCCGACGCCGCGATGGAGGCACGCGCCCGCGAGATTTCGCAACAGTTGCGTTGCCCCGTCTGCCAGGGAGAGAACATCGACGAATCCAACGCGCCGATCAGCCGCGACCTGCGGCTCTACGTGCGCGAGCGATTGCTGGAGGGCGACAGCAACGACCAGGTGATCGACGCGGTCGCCGACCGCTTTGGCGAATTCGTGCTGTTCAATCCGCGGCCCGATGGGGCGAACATGATCCTGTGGCTGGCCGCGCCCCTGATGGCGCTGGTCGCATTGCTGACCGCGGCCGGTTTCCTACGCGCCCGCAACCGCCCGGCGCCCGAGGTCGAGGCCCTGGACCCCGACGAACGTCGGCGCCTGGCCGAGATCATGCGCGATCCCTGACGCCGGGTCGCGCTTTCACCGCCCGCGAATTTCGGCATGATCCCCGGAAACGGGAGGATGACATGAACTTCGAGACCATTCAGTTCGCGACAGCCGACGGCGTCGCCACGCTGACGCTGAACCGCCCCGCGGTGATGAATGCGCTGAACACCCGCATGCGGGCCGAGATCACACAGGTGCTGACGACGCTGTCGCCCGATGTGCGCGCCGTGGTGATGACCGGGGCAGGACGGGGGTTCTGTTCCGGGCAGGACCTGACCGACGCGGGTGCCGCCGCCAATCTGGAGCGCACCCTGCGCGAGGAATACGAGCCGATGCTAGCTGCGGTCACCACCTGTCCCGTGCCGGTCATCGCCGCAGTGAACGGCGTGGCGGCCGGGGCCGGGGCGAACCTGGCGCTGGCCGCCGACGTGGTGATCGCCGCGGAAAGCGCCAGCTTCATCCAGGCCTTCACCCGGATCGGGCTGATCCCGGATGCGGGCGGGACCTGGATCATCCCGCGGGCGGTCGGCATGGCGCGCGCGATGGGGATGATGCTGTTCGCCGAACCCGTGTCCGCGCGGCAGGCGGCGGACTGGGGGATGATCTGGCAGGCGCTGCCCGATGCCGATTTCGCCGCAGGGGTCGCGGCCCGGGCGCAGGCGCTGGCCAAGGGGCCGACCGGCGCGTTTCTGGCCATCAGGCAGGCACTGACGGCCTCGTTCGGGAACGACATGCAGGCGCAACTGGCGCTGGAGGCACGTCTGCAGGGGCAGGCCGGACGCAGTGCCGATTTCGCCGAAGGGGTGACGGCGTTCCTGGAAAAGCGGCCGGCGGTCTTTACCGGCCGCTAGGCGATCTGGCGAAAGACCGGCGCGGGCCCGCGATTGTCGAAGAAGGGCACTGTGTCGGGCGCGGCCAGCGGTTGGTCATGCGGCAGGTCGCGGATCAGCGCCGTCAGTTCGGCCAGCACGACCTCGGTGATGAAGGGCAGGTCCAGCGCGCCTGCCTGATCCAGCGGCACCCAGTGCAGATGGGACAGCTCGTCGCAGGCGGCGCCGAAATCATCGGGGTCGCCGGCGATGTCGGCCGCATCCGCGACGAAGAAATGCGCATCGAACCGGCGCGGTCGCCCCGGTGGCGTGATCGCCCGGAACAGATAGATCAGCGGACCCGCATCGGGGGTCAGACCTGCCTTGGCATGACCGGGCCAGCCGCAGGGTGCGCCCCCCGGACGGCCGATCAGCAGGCCGGTTTCTTCGGCCAGTTCGCGCAGGGCCGCGGCAGCGATGGCGTCGGGGGACAGGCCATCCTCCTGCAGCAGGCGCGCGCGGCAGGTCGGGCCAAGGGGACGGGCCAAGGCAACCTGCGCGTCCTCGGGGTCGACGGCCCCGCCGGGAAAGACGAATTTCGACGGCATGAAGGCCGCGCCGGCGCCGCGCATGCCCATCAGGATCGACGCACCGCCCGCGTCGCGGCGCACGACCAGGACGGTTGCAGCATCGCGGATCGCGACGCTCATGCCCGGCCGAACCCGTGCATGCGCCGTGCCCACTGCAACCCGACCATGGCGCCCTTGATCACCGGCAGCATCGCCAGCGACAGCACGATCGCCCCTAGGCCAAAGGACAGGATCATCGTCATGGCACTGGGGCGCCACGCGATGAAGGATGCCAGCAACAATGGCGCACCCAGATGCGAGACAATCAGGATGGTCAGGTAGGCCGGGCCGTCGTCGGCCCGCTGGTGGTGCAGATCCTCGTGGCAATGGGGACAGGCATCCGTCACCTTGAGGTAGCTGGAGAACATCCGACCCTCTCCGCAGGCCGGGCAGCGGCCCCGCGCGCCACGCAGCATGGCCTGGCCCGTCGGGCGTTCGGGGGTCAGCGATGGGGTGATCTTGGCAGCATCTGTCATGACGGAGTCCTCTGCGGGCTTGGACCAAATCTAGGCGGCGGGGCGGCACATTGGAAGTCCCTCCTATGCCGCACGTTCCGCGCGTGAACAGACGACTTGGTTGCGCCCCGCAGCCTTGGCGGCCAGCAGCGCCCGGTCCGCACGCTCAAGCGCCACGCGCGCCAGCTGATCCGGCCAGATGTCGTCCGCGGGCGCGACCATGGCGACCCCGACCGACGCCGTCACCCGGATCGCGCCGCCGCCGGACAGGCCCGGCAGGCGTACGGGCCGCGCCTGTACGGCCAGCCGCAGCGCCTCGGCAATGCGGGCCGCGCGCACCGGGGGACAGTTGCCCTGCACAGCCAGGAACTCCTCTCCACCCATGCGGGCCGTCATGCCGTCCACGCCAATGGTATCGCGCAGACGCTGCGCGACCTCGGCCAGGACAGCATCGCCGGCGGTGTGACCATGGCAGTCATTCACCGCCTTGAAATGGTCCAGGTCGATCGCAAAGACCGCGAAGCCCTGATGCGCCAGCATCGCGTCGCGCGCGATATCGGCCAGCTTGGGCAGGGCATAGCGGCGGTTGTACAGCCCGGTCAGCGGGTCGGTCATCGCCCACAGCATATGGCGCTGAACCTCGGCCCGACGCTGGTCGCTCTTGGATTTACGCGACAGCAGCATCTGCAGCGACACCGCCGCGGCCTCGGCTGTCGCAGCGGTGCACAGCGCGTCCGGCATCACGTCACCCGCCCCAAGATCCAGCGCGATGGCCGACAGCTCGGCCCGGTCAGGCCCGATGGCGATAACGAAGCCCGCATCCCGCGACCCTTGGCGCGACCGCAGTTCGGACAGCAGGCGCAGCCCGTCGCCACGCTCGCGGATATCTGCCGAGATCAGGTACAAGTCCGCCGTCCGCCCTGCGGATGCGGCGCCCAGCGCTTCGTCAGGATCGCGGATCTCGAACCTGCAGGGCATACGTTCGGACAGCATCTGCCGCCAGCGCCGCGCACGGGTCTGGCTGTCCGCGATGAGCACGATCAATGGACGATCGGCATGGATGAAACCGGCCGGTGCCTCGGCCATGCCCATCCGGCTGGCCTGCGGGGCATCCGACTGGCGCAGAATGTTGCGGATCCGAGCCATCAGCATCTGGTCGTCGACGTCGGGTTCAAGCGTCGCGGTTGCCCCCGCCTGCAGCGCGGCCAGCCGCTGTTCGGGCCGGACCAGCATCAGCACCGGGATATCCGCCAGCCGCGGATCGCGCGACAGCCGCCCGCAGATGTCGATGGCTGATCCGTCGGGGAAATTTCCCAAGATGATCAGGTCAGGCAGGGCCGCGTCCAGTTCCTGCATCAGCTGCGCAGCCGACGCGACCGCGGCCACGTCATAGCGCACGGCGGACAGCCGGACCTTCAACGTGATCCGCGCCGTCGCTATGCCATCTGCAACCATGATACGTGCCGTCATCGATCTATCCAGAAATCCGACATCTTCATTTCAATTTCACCTAAAATGCTTAACAAAGAGTTTCTGGTGCAGGCCAGCTCACGAAATTGCGATACGGATGGAAAAATGGCGTATTCGGCCCAGCAGGCCGCCGATCTGGCGACGCAGACGCTGATCCTGTTGGCCGATCGGCCGCAGGATCTGGCGCAGTTCATGGAGGCCGCCGGCCTGCAGCCCGCCGATATCCGCAATTTCGCCAGCCGTCCCGACATCGCCCTGTTCCTGCTTGATTTCCTAGTCGAGGACGATGACCGCCTGTGCAGCTTTGCCGACAGCCTTGGCGTGCGTCCGGGCGACATCATGACGGCTCGCACGGCCCTGTCGGGGCCGGGCAGCTATGGCTGGGAGGCCGACTAGACCTTTTTCCATCGGCGCTTTCCGATTTGTTTACGCCCTGCCGCTAGTTTCGGTTCGAATCGAGGTGGGCATGAAAAGTCTGATCAATCGCGCGATCGAAGAATTCCTCCGCGCCACGTATGGTGAAGACCTGGTCCAGTCCGTCGCCGACGAGGAGGCCGTGGCCGTCGGTCGACTGGCGCCGCTTGGTGCCGGGTTCGGGACGGGTGCGCTGGAACGCGCCGCGTTCCGCCTGTCGAAACCGCTGCCCGAGATGTTCGAGGATCTGGGCGGATGGATGACGCGCATCGAGCCTGTGCGGCGCCTGCTGCGGTTTTCGGGCCGCGACTTCAAGGATTTCCTGCTGCGTCTTGAGGAGCTTCCAGGTCGCGCACATCTTGTCCTGCCCGACCTGGATGTCCCGCGCCTGCAGGTCGAAGCGGAGGATCAGTCCGTCTGGCTGGTCATGCTGGAACCCGACCCGGTGTGGCAGCATCTTCTGGTCGGGCTGATCCGCGGCATGGCTGACGATTACGGCGCGCTGTGCCTCATCTCGGTCGAGGGGCTGTCCATCCGTATCGACATCTGGGACGAACAGTTCTTCGAGGGCCGCATCTTCAGCCTGCAGGGGGCGCAGCTGAGCGGCGCGGTGTCGTCGTGACGGGCCCGACCATGTCCGCGCAGGCGCTTGGGCAGCTGCTGCCCATGCACCTGTGGCTGTCGGCCTGCGGCAAGGTCCTGTCGGTCGGGCCGACGCTGTCCAAGCTGATCCCAGACCTGGCAGACGGGCTGGCGGACCGGTTGGTCAGCGGGCGCGCGGGGCAGGGGCCCTGTCCGCTGCAGGCGATCCGCACCGCAGTCGAACACCGCCGCCGCCTGTTCCTGCGCGTGGTCCAGTCGCGCGACCTGGTGTTGCGCGGCCATGGCGTGCAGGTCGATGATGGGACGCTGCTGGTCAATCTGGGTTTCGGGATCGGCCTTCATCGTGCGATTCGTGCTGCGGGGCTGACGGATGACGACTTTGCGCCCTCAGAACTGGCAATGGAACTGCTGTTCCTGCACGAGGCCAACCGCGGCGTCCTGACCGAACTGTCGCGCTTCAACACCCAACTGGCACAATCGCGGGAACTGGCCCTTCTGCAGGCGCAGACCGATCCGCTGACCGGCCTGCAGAATCGCCGCGGGCTGGAGATCGCGCTGTCCCTATCGCTGCGCACGGCCGACTTCGCGGACGAGGTCGCGCATCCCTTTGCCATCGCGCATCTGGATCTGGACCATTTCAAGCAGGTCAACGACCAGCTGGGGCACCAGGCGGGGGACGACCTGCTGCGGTCGGTCGGTGCGGTCCTGCGCAGCCATATCCGCAAGGCCGACACGGCGGCGCGGATCGGGGGTGACGAATTCGTCCTGATCCTGCGGGGCATGACATCGCGGGCCGCCCTGCAGCAGCTTGCCGACCGGATCATCGTGGCGATCCGGGCGCTGTCGCCGCCGGAACTGACCGATCTGCAGGTTTCGGCCAGCCTGGGCATCCTGGTCTGGCATCCCGGCGGTCCGGACCAGCCGGAGCAGGTCCTAGCGATGGCGGACAAGGCCCTCTACCTGTCCAAGGGGGCGGGGCGCGGGCGGGCGACGATCATTTAGTGTTAACCGACATCCCATCGTCTGTTTCCTGGGCATTCTCCAAATTTTTCGTGCGCTAACATGACTTGTGTCGCCCTGCCGACAGTTCCGAAATGAACTGTCCAATAGACCGGTGATGCGGGTCGAGAGTGTGGTACCTCGTGGACTGTAACCAGTGATGGCACACTTGATCCGCCACCGCCGCGTGCGGGGACCTTGGTTGACCTGACGAAAACCTCTGTTCCTGCGCGGTCATGTCGATATACTTGGTCCTGCATCGATAATCGGGCAGGGGACATGCAGGCAGTTACCCCACGGACGAATTCGGCGAAGGGCAGGGCACCTGTCCAGATCCCCGACCTGCTGTCGATCCTGACGCGCCTGAAGCCCGCACTGATCGCCGATCTGGACAAGCCGCAGCTGGCGGCCTTGGTGGCGGAGGCTGCCCTTGTTCATATCCGTCGCCCAAGGGACATCCTGCGCCAAGGCGAGCCTGCCGACTGGATCTATCTGATCATCAAGGGCCGGATCGAGGTCAACTATCTGGATATCAACGGAAATCGCGTGATGGCCCATCTTGCCGTTCCCGGTGAGGTGCTGGGAGAGGTCGAGCAGTTTTCCGGCCGGACCTGCGCGGCAAGCTGCACCACGCTGCCGGACACGACGGTGATGCTGCTGGATGCGGCGATGATCCTGCGGCACGTTCCGGCCGACCTGCTGATGCGCAACTTTGCCAAGATCTTTCACGACCGCCTGACGCGGGACAACCGCCAGCACTCGGTCGCGATGTTCTATGCCGCCGAAGATCGCATCCGGATCAACCTGTTGACCATGACCAGCGCCGAATCTCCGCAGATCCAGCTGAGCCAGACCGATCTGGCGGCGATCGCCGGATGCTCGCGCCAGACGGTCAACAAGACGCTGTCGCAACTGCGCGCCGAAGGCATCGTCGAGATGGGGCGCGGAGAGATCCGGGTCCTGGACCGCGCCCGGCTCAAGTCCGCACGCCCCGGCTGCGACCAGGTCCTGCCCGACGAGGGGTTCGCCCGCATCCCCGATGCCGCCATGCCCATCGTGGTCATGCCGAAAGCGTGACCGGCAATCGGCCGCAAGGGGCTGAGAATGCGGGCAATCTGCGGTTATCTGGGGCCAGTCCCTCAGCGCCACCCGGAGACCGCATGGCCCACGACCCCAACGCCGCCCCCGTCCCAGACCGCAGCCATGACCGCGTCGGCGACCGCTATGCCCGAGAGTTGGAGCGGCACCTGGACTGGCTGGACAGTTTCACCTCGACCGCGCTTGGGGTGCTGTCGGCCGCATCGGGCATCTATACCTATCTTGGGGTGCGGACGCTGCTGGACGATCCGGGCTTGTGGACGACCTTCGCGGCGCTGGCCTATTCCATCGCGGTGTCGGTGGGCATCTTCGTCTTCTGGTCCTACATGCTGCGGCTGTTGCCGGCGGTCCGCTCGGCCGCATCGCGGGTCGGCCTTCTGCTGACGATGGCGCTTGGATCGGTGGCGATCGTCGCGATGTCGTCCTGGCTGAACGCCGCCGCGCTGGCAGGGACGGCCGCGGTCGAGACACACATGGCGGCCACCGTGCAGACCTATCAGACCTCGCTGGAACGCGCGCATGCGAACGCCGTGGCGGGGCAGGCACTGTCGCGCGACGTGGCCCGGGTGCGGCAAAGCTTTGCGGACCTGTCCGAGCAGGAGGCGGGCGGCACCCTGTCCGGCTTTTCCGGTCGCGGCGCGGTCTTTCGGGTGCTGACCCAGAAGGGCGCCGAACTGCAGGCGCTGGAGGACCAGCTGCTGGCTGCCGAAGCCCCCATCGAGGAGACCTTCGCGCAGGGGAACACCATTCTTTCCCGGATGCGCGGCACCTCGGTCGAGCCGGGACCGTTGGAGGATCGCACGGTCCGCTTTTCCGAAGACGCCGTCCAGCTGGCTGGTCTGATCACGCAGCTGCGCCAGCTGAACCCGGCGCCGCTAGTCGGACGCGCCGCGCAGGACCTGGCCGATGCGGTCGTGCTGCCCGAACTGGACGGCAGCACCGAGGCCACGCGCGCGGGCCAGTCCAGCACCATCACCTCTGTCCTGTCGCTGGTCGAACAGCGCGCCACCACCCTGGCGCAGGCCGCGACCGAGGTGATGTCCCTGCCGCAGGTGGACGAGGCCCTCTATACGCCCATGTCGGCCGCGGACGCGGTCATCGCCTATGCCGGCAACTTCGTTCCCGCATGGGCGGGCGCCATCGCCATCGACCTGCTGCCCGCGGTGCTGGTCTTCATCATCATGGTCGTGCAGGCCGCGATCCGATCCGGCCGCGGAGAGGGGCACAGCGACGAACGCATGACGGTCGGAGAGCTGCGTGCGGCGCTTGCGGCCTCTGACCTGCTGCGTCAGATCGATGCCGCACCGCCGCCCGCCGCCGACACTCCGCGGCGCGAGGGCTAGCCGATGGGGCTGTTCTCCTCCCCGCACAAGGTGGTGCGGGCCGTGTTGGTGTCGCAGGTGCTGCTGGCGGGCGCCATCGTCGGCCTGGACCTGATGCGCGCACCGGGATCGGCCGCGCCGGGGTTGTACGCCCCGCCCGCACAGGGGCCAAGCGTGCGCCCCTATCGCCCCGACCTGCGCCCGTCGGACCCGTCGCAGCCGGGCGGTCCCGCCATGCGCGCCATGCCAGAGGCGCTGGAATTCGATCAGGCCGATGACGCGATCACCATCGCGGGCCAGATCGCGCCGGGCGATGCGGACCGCTTTGTCGCCTGGCTGGACCGGACACGCCCGACGGCGACACAGGTGACGCTGGACAGTTCGGGCGGATCGGTGTCCGACGCGCTGGCCATCGGGCGCACAATCCGCGCGGCGGGCTATGCGACCCGCGTGGGCGACGGGGCGGTCTGCCTGTCGGCCTGCCCCTATATCCTGGCGGGCGGCGCCACGCGGCAGGTGGCAGCAGGCGGCGTGGTGGGGGTCCACCAGCATTATTTCGGCCAAAACACGATCCTGCCCGCCTTCATGGCGGTCAGCGACCTGCAGCGCGCGCAGGCGGGGGTGATGGATTACCTGGTGCAGATGGGGGTCGATCTGCGGCTGATGACCTATGCCCTGCGCACCCCTCCGGCCGAGATCAACGTGCTGGAACCGGAGCTGATGGCGGAACTGGGCCTGACCACGCCGGCCGAAGGGTGAACGATCGATCGGTGGTGGTGCGGGTAGAGGGACTTGAACCCCCACGCCTTGCGGCGCCAGAACCTAAATCTGGTGCGTCTGCCAATTTCGCCATACCCGCGCTGTCCGCGATCTAGCAAATGGCTGCGGGCAGTGCGAGGGGAAAAATCACCCGTCCCATTCGGCGATGACGGGGGCCAGCCCGTCGATCAGATCGTCCGCGATCAGCCCCGGCCCATGCCGACGCGCGACCGCCCCGTGCAGGCGTACCCCAAGGCAGGCCGCGTCGAATGCCGGCAGGCCGCGCGCCAGCAGGCCGGTGATGATCCCCGCCAGAACATCCCCCGATCCGGCGGTGGCAAGCCAGGGAATTTGCGGGTCTGAATGGATCGCGACCCGTCCTTGCGGGTCGGCGATGACCGTGTCCGGCCCCTTCAACACGATCACCGCGCCGATGCGCCGCGCCGCCTCGCGCAGGATCGCGGGTTTGGGGCGGGAGGGTGCGTCGGTGGACAGCTGGTCGGCAAGATCGGGGAACAGCCGGGCGAATTCGCCGCCATGCGGGGTCAGCACGCAATCCGGTGGCAGGGCGCCCGGTGCCTTGGCCAACCCGGTCAGCGCATCCGCGTCCAGGACCGCCGGCCGCGCCGCAGCCCGCACGGCCTCTAGCAGCGCCGCTGCTCGCGTGACGCCGCAGCCCGGACCGATGCACAACGCCATCCCGCGGCGG
>NZ_WEKR01000018.1:0-41742 GCF_024105395.1 Paracoccus sp. 08
GCGCGGTCGCGGGCGGCCACCGCGCGCGCCTCGGCCAGGCGCAGCGTCTCGCGGGCCTGGGTCACGCGGTCGGACAGCTGCCGAGTCTGGTCGATCTGCTGGCGCGCGGTCGTCTCGGCCATCCGGGCCAGCGTCAGGTCGCGTTCCGCCTGCGCCAGCCGGTCTGCATGCTTGCGGGCGGCCTGATGCGCCTCCTCGGCCTGCGTCAGGGCAGCCTGGCGGGCGCGGGCGGCCTCCGGGTCTGTCACGCGGGCCAGCATGCGCGTCACCTCGGAGCGGCGGGCCAAGTCGCCGGACAGACGCGCGGCCTTGTCGCGAGCCTCGGTTTCGGCACGGGACAGTCGCTCGGCCCGCTCGATCGCACGCTGCCATTCTCCCCCGGCCCTGGGGCGGCCGGTGGCGGTGGCCAGCCGTGCCATCTCCTGTCCGACGCGGTCCAGGACCGCGTCCATGCGCCGCCCCCCGGTCATCATGTCGATCTCTCCGGCGACGGAAGACAGCAGGTCGCGCCGCGTCCCAAGGTTGCGATCGCGGTCCTGCCGGTCTGCGGCGCTGTTGCCCTCCGGCTCCAGCCCCAGCAGGCCCTGGCGGACCCACAACAGACCCGACGGTCCGGCCAGCCCCCCATCCAGCAGGCGGTCGATCCAGGCCTCGGCCTCGTCCTCCTGGGCGATCAGCCGGCCTTGCGCGTCCGTGATCCGCGCCTGCGCCCGCGAGAGGAACCGCTTGTGGATGCGGAACCGCCCTTGGGCCGATTCGATCTCGACCGCCACCTCCGGCGCGCCGCCGGCATGGGGTTGCAGCGCCTTGACCGGTGCGCGGCTGCTGCGGTGGCGTTCAAAGAACAGCGCGTGCAGCGCATCGAAAAAGGTGGATTTGCCGAACTCGTTCGGTTCGGACAGAACCGTGATGCCGTCGCCCAGGTCGGACAGCACCGCCCGGCGCCCCGCAAAGCGGCGAAGGTTGGTCAACTCGATCGCGCGCAGCTTCATGCCTGCACCTCCTGCGCAAAGCTGTACAGGCGCGACAGCGCCGCGGCCGAGATGTCGCGGTCGGCCTGCGACCGCTGCGGGTCGGTCGTGTCCGCCAGCAGCGCGTCGGCGGCGTGGCGCAGCGCGCCCGCGCGGTCGATCAGGTCCAGATCGTCGGGCCGGGCCTCGACCTGCAGGGCGGACAGGTCGGCGGCGAACCAGCCGTAATCGGGCGCAGCCGCCTGCAGGGCTGCGTCCAGCGCCGCACGGTCCGACAGGGCCAGCCTGCCGCCTGCCGTCACGCTGACCAGATGATCGCGCGCGCGTTCCGTCGGCAGGGCGCGCGTCAGCGCCGCCCGCACATCCGCGCCCGGCAGCAGGTCCAGGTGCGGGCGGCTCCAGCGGAATTGCCCCACGGGCACCGACCGCGCCGTCACCTGGACGCCCAGTTCGACCAGCAGCGCACCCGCCGGGCCGTCATGCTTGAAGCTGTCGGCCTCGGGCGCGCCCGAATACCAGGTCGCGGGCCCGATCTGACGCTGTCCGTGCCAATCGCCAAGTGCCAGATAATCCAGCCCCGACCGCGCCGCACGGTCGGGCGGAATGATGCCCGTTCGCCCGTCGCCCTCGTCGAAATCCGTCACCGGGCCGTGGCCAAGGCCGATCCGCCGCGCGCCTTGCGGCGTGGCCGCGTCCATCGCCTGCGTCAGGTCGCGCCCGGCGCGACGCTGCGTGCACGGCGCGGGCAGCAGCCAGACGTCGTCGGCCAAGGTCACCGGGCTGTCATCCAGAAGGGGTTTCAGGTTCGCCGGGCCATCGGTCGCGATGCGCCGCCACAGCTCTGTCGCCGCAAGGCTGTCGTGATTGCCGGGCAGCATGATCCAGCGGATGTCGGACTCCTCCGCCATCGCGCGCAGGGCCTGACGCAGGGTGTCGGGGGCCGGGGTTTCCGCGTCGAAACTGTCGCCCGCCAGCAGCACGACCTGTGCACCGCCCTGCCGGGCAGCCTGGGCCAGGCGCCCGATGGCGGCATGACGCGCCTCGCGCAGGCGGTTGCGGATACCCTCGGGATAGCCGCCGAAGGGCTTGCCCAAATGCAGATCCGATGCGTGCAGAAAGCGGAATGTCATGCGTGAAAATCCTTGTCGGTCAACGGGTCACAGTCACGGATCAAGGTCGATCCGCAATTGCAGCGGGTCGGTGCCGATGTCGAACGCGGCCTCGTCAAAACGCGGCGCGCGCAGGCGCGGTGCAGGCCCGACAGAAATGCCCCAGCGTTCCTGCGGCATTCCCAGCACGTTGGTGTCCAGCCGCCCGTTGGCATTCGCGTCATGCAGCACCGCCACCGCATAGCGCCCCGGCGTCACGCCCTCGAACGTGCAGACAGCCTGGCCACCGCGCGGCGGGGACGCGTCATGGACCGCGCCCGCCCCGTCGGGAAACCCCGCGGGATCGGCATGCAGGCTGCAGGCCAGCACGCCGCGGTCATCGGGGATGCCGGTCACCGTCACCTGGATGGTGCCCGCGATCGCGGGCGCGGCCAGCGTGGTTGCGGCGACCAGGGCCGCGATCCCGATCCTGCGACGATGCTGCATCCGTTCCCCCGTGGCGGCCGTGACATGACGTGGCAGGTCACCACGAAACGCGGTGCCGGACAACCGCCGCCAAGGCCTGATACGCAGATGGCCGCGCCTTTGCGGGCGCGGCCATCGACACGTCACCGTGAGGGACGATCAGATCTGGCGTTCGGGCATCTGCACGACCAGGCCGTCCAGCGCCTCGGTCACCTTCAGCTGGCAGGTCAGGCGCGACCGCTCGGGGTCAGGCTTGTAGGCAAAGTCCAGCATGTCCTGCTCCATCGGGTCTACCGGCGGCAGCTTGTCCGTCCATTCCGGCGCCACATAGACATGGCAGGTCGAACAGGCGCAGGCGCCGCCGCAATCGGCGTCGATGCCGGGGATGCCGTTGTCGCGCGCACCCTCCATCACAGTCATGCCGGGGCGGACCTCGACCTGGTGGCGGGTGCCGTTGTGTTCGATGTAGGTAATCTTCGCCATGAGTGCTTGTTCCCTTGTGTCACCCGGAATTACGGGATCGGACGGCCATTGAAAAGGGGCAGCCCCGAAAGGCCGCCCCTCTTTTGCCATGGGCCGCGGCTTATTCGACCGGAGCCGTGTCCTCGTCTGCGGGGGCGGTCTCTGACAGGGGCAGCGCCACGAACAGAGGCTCTCCGCCACGGCGGATCAGCATCAGGACCGACCGGCGACCGGCCTCGCGGGCCTCGTCGATGCGGGCGTTTAGGTCGGCCACGCTGGCAACGGATTGCTGGTTGACGTCGGTGATGATGTCACCGGGGGCCAGGCCCTTTTCTGCGGCCGCACCCTCGGGGTCGATGCCGGTGATGGCCAGGCCGGTCGCGTCGCGCGGCGCACCCAGCTCGGCCGCCATTTCGGGCGTCAGCACCGTCACGGTCATGCCCAGGACATCGCTCTCCGACGGCTCTGCCGCCGCGGGCGATTCCGACGCGCCGTTCTGTGCCGTCTCGCGGCGACCCAGGGTCACGTCCAGCGTCAGTTCGTCGCCGTCGCGCATCACCACGACCTGCGCGGTCTCTCCCGCCGGGGCCTCGGCCACGCGGCGGACCAGGCCGCGGGTGTCCTCGACCTCGGTGCCGGCAAAGCTGGTGATGACGTCGCCCGTCTGCAGGCCTGCATCGCGCGCCGGGCCTTCGGGAACGTCGGTGATCATCGCGCCGCCAGCCACGTTCAGACCCATCGCCTCGGACATTTCCGGGGTCACATCCTGGATCATGACACCCAGCCAGCCGCGGCGGGTCTCGCCAAATTCCTGCAGTTGTTCAACGACTTGCGACACGACATTCGACGCCATCGAGAAACCGATGCCGATCGATCCGCCGTTGGGCGACAGGATCGCGGTGTTCACGCCGATCACCTCGCCCTTCAGGTTGAACAGCGGCCCGCCGGAGTTGCCGCGGTTGATCGCCGCGTCGGTCTGCAGGTAGTCGTCATAGGTCCCCGACAGCTCGCGGTTGCGCGCCGACACGATACCGGAACTGGCCGAAAAGCCCTGACCCAGCGGGTTGCCAAGCGCCAGGACCCAGTCGCCCACGCGGGCGCTGTCGCTGTCGCCGAAAGTGACGAAGGGGATCGGCGTCTCGCTGGTGACCTTCAGCAGGGCCACGTCGGTGTTCGGGTCGGTACCCACCACCTCGGCGGGCAACGTCTCGCCGGAATAGAACTCGATCTCGATCTGGTCGGCGCCCTCGATGACGTGGTTGTTCGTGACGATGAACCCGTCGGCCGAGATCACGAAGCCCGACCCCAGCGCGTTGGACCGCTGCGGGCTGCGGGGCGTCGGCATCCCTTCCGGTGCACCGGGGCCGCCGGGCAGGCCGAATTCGCGGAACAGGTCGGCAAAGGGGCTGCCCTCGGGGAAGGCCGGCCCGCCGGTCGGCTGCGACACGACCGAGGTCGTGGTGATGTTCACCACCGCGGGCGAGACCTGCTGCGCCAGGTCGGCAAAGCTGCCGGGCATGACCTGGGACGTGTCGGCGGTCGCGGCGTCCGCCCCCAGCGGCTGGTTGGCCTCGGCGGCCTCCTGGGCCTGCTGGCTGACCTCGGGGGGCACGTCGTCATTGGCCGGGTCGACGGCCTGCGCGCCGGCTKGGCCAAGCCCCACCGCCAGCGCCAGTGCCGACGCGGTCAGGATATGGCGAGGGAAAAGCGGTTTCATGCGGGATGTCCTCATCTCTCGACGGCAGCGATCAGGGGCGGGTGCCCGGACTGCCTGTTGGATATGACGCCAATGTAGGGTGCCGTGGCAAATAAACCACGCTCTCGACTTGTGAACAGATCGTGATTTTCATTGCAGAAACGGGCGAAGGTTTCCCTCCGCCCGCCTCGGGTTCGTCAGTTGGCGGGCGCGGGTTCGGCCGCCGCATCCTCGGCCGGGGCCTCGGGGGCCGGGGCTTCCTCGGCTGGCGCATCCTCGCTCTGGGCAGCGCCCTGCACCGGGGCGTCCGGCGACAGGATCTCGGACGGCTCCTGCGGGGGCGTGGCCAGGTTCTCGGGCACCGGGGTCAGCTCGATCCCGGCAGATTCGCCCAGACGGTTGCCGTCGCGGTCGACCACCTCGGGAACGACCAGCTCCTCGCCTTCGGGCGTTTCGGCAGGGCCGTTCAGACCCAGCCGCTCGGCCGAATTGCCCGGCGGTACCGGCGTCGATGCGGGGTTGGCGTTCGCAGCCCCGTCGCTGGACAGATAGCTGAAGAACTCGCTGTCCGGCTGCATCACCAGCGAGCTGTTGCTGCCCTGAAGCGCGCGCTGATACGAGGTCAGCGAGCGGGTGAAGGCAAAGAACTCGGGGTCGCGGCCATAGGCGTCCGCATAGATCGCGTTGCGCTGCGCGTCGGCCTCGCCTCGGACGATCTCGGACCGGCGGCCGGCCTCGGAGGTCAGTTCGACCACTGTCCGGTCGGCGGCGGCGCGGACGCGTTGCGCAGCCTCGTTGCCGCGCGCGACCTCGTCGGCGGCCTCGCGGGCACGCTCGGCCCGCATCCGGGCATAGGTCGCGTTCAGGTTCTGCTCGGGCAGGTCGGTGCGGGTCAGGCGCACGTCGATGATCTCGATCCCCAGACCGCCCGAATTCGACCGCGCCTCGTCGCGGATCTGGTTCATCAGGCTGGTCCGGTCATCCGACAGGACCGAGGTCGAGGGCACCGTACCCAGAACGCCGCGAATGGCGTCGATCACGATCGGCTCCAGGCGCATTTCGGCGGCCTGGATGCCCTGCACGCCGACCGCCTGGCGGAACCGGACCGGATCGGTGATGCGCCAGCGGGCGAATGCGTCGACCACCAGGCGGCGGTCGTCCAGCGGGGTGACCTCCAGCGGGCTGGTCGGCAGACCCAGGATGCGCCCGTCGTACTTCACCACGTTGTCGATGAAGGGCAGCTTGAAGTTCAGGCCCGGCGTCTCCTGCACGTCGACGACCCGGCCAAGGCGCAGCACCAGCGCCTTTTCCCGCTCGTCCACGATGAACAGGGCCGATCCGGCCAGGACGGCGACGACGACCACGGCCGGCAGGGCCAAGGCGGTCAGCAGGTTCTTGCGCGCAGCCATCAGTTCGTCCCTCCGCTGGTCGTAGTGGTGCCGGGCTGGGTGCCCGCCTGCGTGCCGGTGGTCTGGCCCGCGCCTTGGCCGGCGGTCGGCGCCGGGGGCGTGGCGCCGCCCTGCCCCGTGCCGCGCAGCTGGTCCAGTGGCAGATAGGGCACGATGCCCGAGCCACCCTCGCCACCGCCGATGCCCTCGCCGATGATGATCTTGTTCACGCCGCCCAGAACCTGCTCCATCGTCTCCAAATACATCCTGCGACGGGTCACGTCGGGCGCGTTCACGTATTCCTCGTAGATCGAGTTGAAGCGCGCGGCCTCACCCGCGGCGGTGTTGACCGCCTCGGCGCGATAGGCTTCGGCCTGTTCCAGGATCTGGGCTGCCTGACCCCGGGCCGCGGCCAGTTCGCGGTTGGCATAGGCGTCGGCCTCGTTCTGCAGACGGTCACGCTCCTGCTGGGCGGCCTGCACCTCGCGGAAGGCGTCGATGACCTCCTCGGGCGGGTCGGCGCGGTCCAGGTTGACGCGGATCACGTTGATCCCCGACTGATAGCTGTCCAGCGTGCTTTGCACGGCGGCGCGCAGGTCGCTGGCGATCACGCCGCGGTCGCGGTTCAGGATCGGGGCCAGTTCGCTGCGCGCGATGATGTCGCGCATCGCCGCCTCGGACACGGCGCGGATCGTGTCTGCGGGGTCGGCCAGGTTGAACAGGTACATCTGCGGATCGCGGATGTTCCAGACCACCTGGTATTCCATGTTCACGATGTTCTGGTCGCTGGTCAGCATCAGGCCACTGTCCATCGGGCCGGCCTGGCCGGTGCCGATCTCGGTCACGCGTTCGTTCGTGACGGGCACGACCTCGGCGGTGACGACGGGCCAGGGGGCAAAGTTCAGACCCTCGGTCCCCACGGCGATGGCGCGGCCGAACAGGAACTCGACCGACTGTTCGTTGGTCTGGACACGATAAAAGCTGGCAAAGGCCCACAGGCCGACCGCAGCTAGGCCCGCCACGACCAGGGTCGAGCGGTTCAGGCCAAAGTTCGGACCCATCGGGCTGCGACCGCCGCCGCCACCCCCGCCCGTGCCGCCGCCGGTGCCGCGACCGCCCATCAGCACGCGCAGGCGTTCCTGGCCCTTCTTCATCAGGTCCTCGATCTCGGGGCGCTGCGGGTCGTTGTTCGGACGGCGCGGTCCGCCGGGGGGCGGCTGTTCACCCCAGGGACGGCCGGCAGGCTTCTTGTCACGATCCCCGTCATCCCGGCCGCCGTTGCCGCCGCCGCCTCCGCCCCAGGGGCCCTGATTTGCCATCCGATAGACCTTCTTTCGTAGAAATTTCCGTTAGTTGAAAACTGGGGCGCGCGGCCGAAATGTCAACCCTGACACCCGCCCCTGGCCGCGACCCAAGGCCGCGCCCACGGGATTGTCAGCCCGCCACGCCCTGATGCCGGCGCGTGGGCTGGCGCATCGTCACCAACTCCTCGGCCGCGGTCGGGTGGACGGCCACGGTCGCGTCGAACTGCGCCTTGGTCGCGCCCATGGTGATGGCGATGGCGGCCAGCTGGATCATCTCCCCGGCCTCGGGGCCGAAGATGTGACAGCCCAGCACGCGGTCGTCCGCCGGATCGACCAGCAGCTTCATCATCACCTTGGCGTCGCTGCCCGCGAACATAGACCGCATCGGCCGGAAGGTCGTGGCGAAGACGTCGACCGGACCGCGGGCCTTGGCCTCCTCCTCGGTCAGGCCGATGCTGGCCAACTCGTGCGGGCGCAGATAGACGGCGCTGGCGACCAACCCGTGATCGACCGTCCGGGGCCGTGCGCCGAACACCGTGTCGGCAAACGCATGCCCTTCGCGGATCGCGACCGGGGTCAGGTTGACGCGGTCGGTCACGTCACCCACCGCAAAGATCGACGGCACGCAGGTCTGCGACCATTCGTCGACCTCGATCGCGCCGTTGGGTTTCGTGCGGACCTCGGTCGTCTCGAGGCCCAGGCCCCGGGTATAGGGGTCGCGCCCAGTCGCCATCAGCACCGCGTCGAAACGATCGTCCGATCCGTCGTCGAACCGCACGCGGATGCCGTCGCCGTCACGTTCCAGCGCCGCGGGCGTCAGGCCCAGGCGCAGGTCCACGCCCACCGCGCTCAGCTGCAGCGTCGCCAGGTCGCGCGCCTCGCGGTCGAAACCCCGCAGCACCGCGTCGCCGCGATAGGCCTGCACCGTGTCCACCCCCAGCCCCGCCAGGATCGTCGCGAATTCGCAGGCGATGAAGCCGCCGCCGACCAGCAGGATGCGCCCCGGCAGCCTGTCCATCAGGAACAGGTCGTCCGAGATCATCGCCAGCTCCTCTCCGGGAATGCCGATGGGCGCGGGACGGCCGCCGGCCGCAATCAGGATGTGGCGGGCCGTCTTCGTCGTACCGTCGGCCAGCCGGACCCGGTGATGGCCGTCCAGCGTGGCGCGCTGGTCGTGGATCTCGACCCCCGCGCGGGTCAGGCCGGCGCGATAGATCACCTCCAGGCGCGACAGTTCGGCGTCCAGCTTCTCGCGGAACACCTCCCAGTCGAATGCCCCGGCCTGCGCGTCGCACCAGCCATAGCCGCGCATCTCCTCGGCCATCAGCCCGGCCTGAGAGGCAAAGATCATCAGCTTTTTCGGGACGCAGCCGCGGATGACGCAGGTGCCGCCCATGCGGCTCTCCTCGGCCAGGCCGACCTTGGCGCCGTGCTCGCCCGCCGCGACCCGCGCCGCGCGCACCCCGCCCGAGCCGCCGCCGATGACAAACAGGTCATAGTCGAAGGTCACGTCATTCCCCTTCCTGCGCCAGCATGTCGGCGTCGATGTCGTTGCGCGCCAGTTCGATCACGCTGCCGTCCTCGCGGCCGATGATGGCCAGATCGCACATCCCCAGGAACAGCCCGTGTTCGACAACGCCGGGAATGCAGGACAGCGCCCGCGCCAGGGCGGACGGATCGGGGATCACCTCCAGGTGCAGGTCCAGGATCAGGTTGCCCTCGTCCGTGACGACCGGGTCGCTGCCCTTCAGGCGTTGAAGGATGTCGTGATCGCCCAGCTCCAGCCCCTCCAGCGCGCGGCGGATCAGCTTGCGCGTGGTCTCGAACCCGAATTCCAGCACCTCGACCGGCAGGGGAAAGGCGCCCAGGGTCTCGACCACCTTGCCGGGATCGGCGATGACCACCATGCGGTCGCTGGCGGCGGCCACGATCTTCTCGCGCAGATGCGCCGCACCGCCGCCCTTGATCAGGTGCAGGTCGGGATCGACCTCGTCCGCGCCGTCGATGGTCATGTCCAGCCAGCCGATGTCGTCCAGGCTCTCGATGCGCAGGCCCAGGCTCTCGGCCAGCTCGGCCGTGGCGCGCGACGTCGCGGCGCAGCGCAGGGACAGACCCTCGGCCTGCACGCGGGCGGCCAGTTCGCGCACCATGACGCTGGCGGTCGAGCCGGTGCCAAGGCCCAGCCTCATTCCGTCCTCGACCAGCGCGACCGCCGCCTTGGCGGCGGCCAGCTTGGCGGGATCGACCTGCGGTGATTGCGACATGACGACATCCCCTGAAAAATCCGTTCGCCCGCTTATAGGCCAAGCCACCGCCAAGGGCGAGAGGCCGCGACCCGTCAGCCGCGCGCCAGCCCCTCGGGCAGGATCACGGTAAAGCGGCTGCCCTGCCCCACCCGGCTCTCGATCCGCAGCCGGCCGCGGTGGCGGTTCACGATGTGCTTGACGATGGCCAGGCCCAGCCCGGTACCGCCCTGTTCGCGCGACCGGTGGGTGTCCACGCGATAGAACCGCTCGGTCAGGCGCGGCAGGTGCTGCTCCTCGATGCCGTCGCCGCGATCCTCGATGGCCACGGCCCAGGCCGGCCCGCGCAGCAGCGGTTCGTGCGCGATGCGCGACAGCGTGACGCGCAGCACGCCGCCCGATCCGCCATACTTCACCGCGTTCTCGATCAGGTTCTGGAACACCTGGGTCAGCTGGTCGCCGTCGCCGGGCAGGCGCAGGTCGATGTCCAGCCCCTCGGTCGCGACGCTCACCCCGGCGGTCTGGATGCGCGGCGCCAGCATGGCCAGCGTTCCACGCAGCAGCCCCGGCAGATCGACCCGGCCCGAGGGACGCGACCGCTCCTCGGCCTGCACCCGGCTCAGCGACAGCAGCTCGCTGATCAGGCGGTTCATGCGCGCGGCCTCACGCTCCATGATGTCCAGGAACCGGTCGCGGGCGCGGGCGTCGTCACGCGCCGGACCGCGCAGCGTCTCGATGAAGCCGGTCATGGCGGTCAGGGGGGTCTTCAGCTCGTGGCTGACATTGGCCACGAAATCGCGGCGCATCTGCTCGGCCTCCTCGGCCACGCTGCGGTCCAGGACGGCGACCGTCGCGCCACGCCCCAGGGGGCTTGGCAGGGGCGCCACCGTCACCTCGGCCAGGATCTCGCGGCCGTCGGCGACGCAGGTCGCGCGCAGGGTGGCGACTCCGTCCGGTGCCGTGGGCAGCGTCTGATCGGGCGTGGGCGCAGGCACCCCCTCCGGGTCCAGGACCCAGTCCACGGCCTGCACGACGGCAGGATGGCGCAGCACGGTCACGAACGGTCGCCCGACCAGGGCCGGACCGAACAGCGCCAGCGCCAGCGGATTGGCGGCGATCACCCGCGCCTCGCGGTCGACGGCCAGCATGGGCAGCGGAATGCCGTCCAGGAACCCTTCANGCCCGGGGCGCCCATGACCAGCGCGCCGTCGGGGATCACCTTGCCCTCGGGGACCAGCGCCCCCGCCCCGATCAGTGCACCCGCGCCGATGACCGCCCCGTTCAGCACCGTCGCCCCCATGCCGATCAGCGCACCGTCGCCGATCCGGCACCCGTGCAGGATCGCACGGTGCCCGATCGTGCAGTCGGCCCCGATCACCAGCGGGTGGCCCGGATCGGTGTGCAGCACGCACATGTCCTGGACATTGCTGCCCTGCCCCACCTCGATCACCTCGGTATCACCGCGCAGAACCGCACCGAACCAGACCGACGCCCCCGGCGCCAGCACGATCCGCCCCATCACCTGCGCGTCCGGCGCGACCCAGGCCTGCGGGTCGATCTGCGGCGTGATCCCGTCCAACGACCAGATCATGCGACACCTTCGGACATCAGGTCGCGGACAAAGGCGCCAAGGCCGGCCTGCCGGTCGCGGCGCAGGCGTTCCGCCGTCAGGATGGCACGCATCCGCGCCTCGGTCTGGTCCAGGTCGTCGTTGACCAGAACGTAATCGTATTCGGCCCAGTGGCTGATCTCGGATCGGCTTTTCTGCATGCGCCCGGCAATGACCGCGTCACTGTCCTGGCCGCGGCCGCGCAGGCGGCGTTCCAGTTCGGGCAGCGACGGCGGCAGCACGAAGATCGACACCACATGCGCCCCAAGGGCCGATGCCCGGATCTGCTGGCCGCCCTGCCAGTCCACGTCGAACAGCGTGTCGCGCCCGGCCAGCATCGCCTGTTCGACCGGCCCGCGCGGGCTGCCGTAAAGGTTTCCGAAGACCTCGGCATGTTCCAGCATCTGCCCCTCGGCGACCATCCGCAGAAAGCCGTCGCGGGTGGTGAAATGGTAGTGCTCTCCGTCGATCTCTCCGGGCCGCGGCGCCCGCGTGGTGGCCGAGACCGAGAAGCGCAGCCCCGCGTCCCAGTCCATCAACCGCCGCGCCAGCGTGGATTTCCCCGCCCCGGAGGGCGATGACAGGATGACCATCAGGCCGGTGCGTTCGATCATGGCGGCATGTTCCCTGGCGGTTGGTCGCGATGCGTCCGGGGATGCCCCGTCGCGCCGCAGGGGTCAAGACCCGCAACCGGAAGGCATCTTAACCATTCGTTCATTAAATGACTCGGCGAGGGGGCGGGGAACGCGCTATTGTCAGGGGTGAGCAGTGACCGGCCGTGGCCGGAGAGAGTAAAGGGTTGACCGTGCCGGACCGGGAAGACGGACCAGACACCAAGCCGGGAATGCCGCCCCAGGACGCCATGGGACGGATCGTGCGCCTGCAGGACTATGAGACCTGCACGCCGGACCGCGTTCTGCGCGAGATGCGCGAATACTGGGACGGCATCCGCAAGGGCCGGGCGATCCCGGCGCGGTCGGATGTCGATCCGCGGGGCATCGCGCGCACGCTGGATTACGCGTTCATCCTGGAACGCATCGCGCCGGGCGCGGGCCGACTGCGTCTGGCGGGGCGGCACCTGATCGACCTGATGGGCATGGAGGTGCGCGGCATGCCCGTCTGCGCCTTCCTGAACACCTCGTCGCGGGGGCGGTTCTCGGACGTGCTGGAAAGCGTGTTCAAGGCGCCCCAGATGGCGCGGCTGACGCTGCAGGGCAAGCCCGACTATGGCCGCCCGCAGCTGAACGCCCAGATGCTGCTGCTGCCGCTTCGGTCTGATCTGGGTGACGTCACCCGCGCCCTGGGCTGCCTGGTGGCGGAGGGCGACACCGGCATCGCGCCGCGCCGGTTCGACATCCTAGCGGATGAGGTCATGCCGATCATCGAAGGCGGCACGACGGTCAAGCCCTCGCCCTCGGCCATCGGCTTTGCCGAAGGACGCGCCGATTTCAAGCCGCGCGGGGCCGTGCCGGACAAACCCGCAGCGGAAAAGCCCTTGCGCGGTTTCCCCCAGGCCGAAACCCCCGAGGAACGGCGCGCCCTGTTCCGGGTCATCCAGCCCCGACAGCCCGACGCCTAGCCCAGCAGCCCCGGCCGCCAGCGATACAACGCGGCCGGCGCCGGCGACGCACGCCCCAGGCTCTGCAGCTCCAGATCCTCGCCCCGCCGGAAACCAAGGTTCTTCAGGATCTTGCGCGACGCATCATTGTCGACGAAGGCACCTGCCAGAACCTCGGGGGGGTCGAACCGCGCCACCAGTTCGGCAAAGACCGCGGCGACCATCTCCTGCCCCAGGCCCTGTCCGGCATGGGCGGGGTCCAGGAAATAGTTCAGGCGCGGCGGTGGGCCTTCGGACAGGCCGACGATGCCGACGACCTGCCCCCTGTATCGGACCGCCAGCCGCAACGGCGGAAGCAGCGCGCCCTGCAGCAGCAGCGGCTGGACATCGTCCAGCGTCATCGCGGGGTCATAGCGCAGCAGCATCCGCGCCACGTCGGGCTTGGTCACGATGCGGTGCAGGGCGGGCAGGTCGTCCGGGGTCACCGCGTCGATGCGCAGGCGTGGCGTCGTCAACGCGATCGCGTGGCGCTGCTGGAACGTGTCGCGGTCCAGATGCAGCATCTCGGCCGGGACCTCGGCCCGCAGCGGGCGCGACCGAAGCACCGTCCGGCCACAGGGCCGAAACCCCAGCCAAGCCAGAAGGCGCGCTGAACGGTCGTTGCCGATCAGACAATGGGCATGCACCTCGGTCGCGCCGGAGAGGAACAGGCGCGACAGGGCCAGCACGCCCGCGCGGCGGCCGATCCCCTGCCCCTGCCGGTCCGGTGCGATCCAGATGCCAAAGACGCGGCCCGCCTGGACCATGCCGACCAGTCGTCCGTCCTGACGGATCGCATGTTCGTCCAACCCCGCGGCCGCGATGAAATCGCGCGCGTCAGCCGTGCCATAGGGCCAGGGCAGCCTGGTCAGCCAGCGCACGACGTCCCAATCGGCCAGGGCTGCCGCGATGTCGTCGGCATCCTCGGGCCAGGGGCGCGTCAGGG
Source organism: Paracoccus sp. 08 (assembly GCF_024105395.1). Lineage (NCBI taxonomy): Bacteria > Pseudomonadati > Pseudomonadota > Alphaproteobacteria > Rhodobacterales > Paracoccaceae > Paracoccus > Paracoccus sp. 08. The sequence goes on from NZ_WEKR01000018.1 coordinate 13,791, forward strand.
CGACCGGCGGGTGCATCGCCTATCCGACCGGCACGACCCGGACCGCGCCGCCCTTAGCGGACAGCGCGATCTCCCCGGCGGCCAGGCGCAAAGCGTCGCGGCCAAAGACCTCGGCCCGCCAGCCCTGCAATGCCGGCAGGTCACGGCTGCCAGTGGCCAGCGCGTCCAGTTCGGACGACGACGCGATCAACTTGGGCGCCACGCCCGCCGCATCGGCCTTGGCCTTGAGCAGCACGCGCAGCAGGTCCGACAGGGCGGCATTGCCGGGCTTGCCGGGTTCGTCGCCCTTGGGCTGGGGCAGGTCCTTCGATTCCATGCCCGCCTTGACCGCGGCCAGGATGCCGTTGGCGATGTCGCCCTTGCGCGCCTCGCGCAGCAGCAAGCGGGACTTGCCCAGATCGGCCTCGGTCAGCGGCTTGGTCGAGGCCAGCTCGATCATCGCGTCATCCTTGTAGACGCGGCTGCGGGGGATGTCGCGGGCCTGGGCATAGCTTTCGCGGAACCGCGCCAGTTCGCGCAGGATCGCCAGGAAACGGGGCGAGTTGGTGCGGGTCCGCACCTTGAGCCAAGCCTCTTCGGGGCGGGTGATATACGTCTCGGGATCCTCCAGGACCGCGATTTCCTCGGCCAGCCACGCCTCGCGGCCGGTCTTCTTCAGCTCGGCCGACAGGTATTCATAAATCACCCGCAGATGGGTCACGTCGGCCAGCGCATAGGCGGCCTGCGCATCCGACAGCGGACGGCGCGACCAGTCGGTAAAACGCGACGACTTGTCCAGGTCGGCCCGGGCGATCTTGCGGACCAGCGTCTCGTAGCCGACCTGTTCGCCAAAACCGCAGACCATGGCCGCGACCTGGGTGTCGAACAGCGGCACAGGGAACAGCTGCGCGTCGTGATAGAAGATCTCCAGATCCTGGCGGGCGGCGTGGAACACCTTGACCGTCGCCTCGTGGCGGAACAGGTCATAAAGCGGCTCCAGCGACAGCTCCTCGGACAGGGGATCGACCAGGACGGCGTCGCCCCCGCCGGTCTTGGCCGTCGATGCCGGCGGGATCGCCAGCTGGATCAGGCACAGCTTGGACCAATAAGTCCGCTCGCGCAGGAACTCCGTGTCGACGGTCACATAGGGGGCAAGCTTTGCGGCCTCGCAGAAACGGGCGAGGTCTTCGGTGCGGGTGATGGTGGGGATGTCCTGGCTCATGCGCTCTTTCAGATCGGGCGGTTCGTCCGCCAATTGGACAGCTTTACGCCCACGGCAGCGCGTTGAAAAGCCCCGTCGCCCGCCGCCGGGGCACAGGTCCTAGTCCGGTGCCTGCTCGCCCGGACGGGCGCGCAGCGCGTCGGCCACGCCGTCCTCGCAGACGGTCCGGTCGACCATCGGCACGCCCGTGCGAAAGGCCGCTCGGCCGATCAGATGAGCCGCGACCGGCGCGGTCATCAGCAAAAACAGGATCGCCGCCACCGCCCGCGCGATGACCGTTCCTTCGGCGAACTGCACGGCCACGGCCACCAGGATCAGGCCCGAACCCAGCGTTCCCGCCTTGGTCGAGGCATGCATCCGCGTCAGCAGGTCGGGCAGCCGCAGCACCCCCATCCCCGCCGCGAAACAGAAGATGCCGCCGGACAGCACCAAGATCGCCACGATGATGTCATGCATCATGTCAGTTCCTCCGCCTTGAGCAGGATGCGACGCTCCAGATAGCGCGCCAGGCACACGGTCGCCAGAAAGCCGACCAGTGCCAGCACGACGGCCACGTCCAGAAAGCCCGCGCTGCCCGACAGCAGTGCCGTCAGGCCGCCGAACGAGACCAGCTGCACCGTCATCAGGTCCAGCGCCACGATCCGGTCCGCCAGGCTTGGCCCCCGTACCAGCCGGATCGCGGCCAGCACGACGCCCAGGATCACCAGGGCAAAGCCGAACAGGATTACAAATTCCAGCAGGGTCATGTCGTTCACTCCGTCGCCTCGCGGACCCAGACCTCGAACCGGTCGCGGATCTGCGCGCGGATCGCGTCCGGGTCGTCGCCGAACATTGCGTGGATATACAGCGTGCTGCGGTCCTCGGACACGTCGAGGCTGAGCGTGCCCGGGGTCAGCGAGATGAAGTTGGCCAGCAGCGTGATCTGCAGGTCGGTCGTCACCGTGATGGGCACCGCGATCAGCGCGGGCTGCGACGACTGTCCTGGCGTCAGCACGTCGCGCACGACCGGGATCGAGCTGACCACCAGTTCATAGACGAACATCACGATCAGCCGCGTCCAGTAGTAGAGGCGCCGGAAATAGACCCCGGTATCGGGAAACAGCGGACGGACCAGCCACATCGCGGCCATGCCGACCAGATAGCCGGTCGTCAGTCCCCCCAGGGTCAGCCCGCCGGTCAACGCGACCCAGGCAAAGGCCAGCACCATGTTGATGGCGAACAGGTTCATGGCTGCACCCCCAGGACGGTCGTGACATAGTCGGTCGGATCAAGCAGCTGCGCGGCCGCCCGTTCGGCGAACAGCACGAAGGATTCCGGGAACAGGCCGATGATGCAGGTCAGCGCGGCCAGCGCGACGATCGGCAGCATCAGCGCCATCCGGTCGCCCATCGGCAGGTCCGACAGGCGCGGCTTGACCCCGTCGGGATGCGCGGGCCAGAAGGCCGAGCCCCAAATCTTGGTCATCGAGAAGATGGTCAGCAGACCGACCGCCAGCGACACCCCGGCCACGAACCACATTTCCAGGTCCAGCGCGGCCTTGACGACAACGTATTTCGCCCAGAAGCCCGAAAGCGGCGGAAAGCCCGCCAGCGAGAATGCCGGGATCAGGAACAGGAAGGCCAGCACCGGGGCATGGGCGTAAAGGCCGCCGATGCGCGCCAGATCGGTCGATCCGGCAATGCGCTTGGCCACGCCCGCGACGAAGAACAGGTTCGCCTTCACGATGATATGGTGGACCAGGTAGAACACCGCCCCCATCAGGCCGAGCGGCGTGTATAGCGCCAGTCCCAGGACCATGTAGCCGATCTGGCTGATGATGTGGAACGACAGGATGCGACGGAAGTCGTTCATCGCCGCCGCGCCCAGAACGCCCGTGACCATCGTCACCACCGACGCCCACAGCAGGATCGTGTGCGTGAAGCCGACATCCTGGTCGAAGACCAGCGTGAACATCCGGATCAGGGCATAGACGCCCACCTTGGTCAGCAGGCCCGCAAAGATCGCCGACACCGCCACCGGGGGCGTGTGATAGGAGGCGGGCAGCCAGAAGAACAGCGGGAACAGCGCGGCCTTGACGCCGAAGGCCACCATGAACATCACCGCGACGGTAGTCAGCAGGCCGGTATTCTCGACCTCGCGGACGGCCAGGTGCAGGTCGGCCATGTTCAGCGTGCCGGTCAGGCCGTACAGTAGACCGGTTCCCGCCAGGAACATGATCGTCGAGACCAGGTTCAGCAGCACGTACTTGATGCCGCCGTCCAGTTGTTCGCGGCTGGCCCCCAGCACCAGCAGGCCGAAGCTGGAGATCAGCATGACCTCGAACCAGACATACAGGTTGAACAGGTCGCCCGTGACGAAGGCCCCGCAGACGCCCATCAGCAGCGTCTGCAGCAGGGCGTGAAAACCCAGCCGTTCCAGCCGTTCGGGGATTTCGGACAGGGTATAGATTACGGTCGCGAGGCCGGTGATGGCGGTGATGACGACCATGACCGCGCCCAGAAGGTCGGCCACCAGCGTGATGCCGAAGGGCGCCTGCCAGTTCGACATCTGGGCGGCGACGACGCCCTCCTCCAGCACCTCGGCCATCAGGACGACGCTGGCCAGCAAGAGCGCGACCGTCCCCGCGACAGAGATCCAGCGCCCGGCGGGCGATTTGCGGAACAGATAGGACAGGACCGCCGTCAGCAGCGGGATCAGGATCGGATAGACCAGAAGCCAGCTCATTTCCCGGCCTCCTTGCCCGCGTCGACGGGCTCGGCCACGCGCATCTCGTCGCTGTTGACGGTGCCCAGGGTCATGAACGCGCGATAGACCAGCGCCAGGGTAAAGGCCAGCAGGCCGAACCCGATCACGATCGCGGTCAGTACCAGCGCCTGCGGCAGGGCATTCGCGACCACGCCGGTGGGCGCATATTCGCCCACATCGATCAGCGGGGGCGCGCCTGGGGTCAGACGGCCGCTGGCAAAGATCAGCAGGTTGACCGCGTTCGACAGCAGCGCCAGCCCGAACAGGAAGCGCAGGATGTTGCGGTCCAGCATCAGATAGACCGACGCGGCGACAAGGACGCCGACGGACAGGGCAAGCAGCATTTCCAAATCAGATCTCCTGTTCCAGGGCAAAGACCAGGGTCAGGATTCCGCCGAAGACGGCCATGTAGACTCCGATGTCGAAGACGAGGACGGTGGACAGCGGCACATAGCTGTCGCCGTCGCGAAACAGGAACAGCCACTGTCCGGTGAAGAAGGGCTGGCCCGCGAAGGCCGCGCCGATGCCCCCCAGGGCCGCGACGCCCAGGCCCGCCATCGCCAGGTTCGACGGATCGATGCGCAGCGCGGCCTGCGCCTCCTCGACCGAGGTGGCGATGGTATAGAGGATGAACGCCGTGGCCCCGATCAGCCCGCCGATGAAGCCGCCGCCGGGCAGGTTGTGCCCGCGCAGCAGCGCATAGACCGAGAACATCAGCAGCAGGGCCGCCAGCAGGCGCGTGGTGGTGGTCAGGATCAGCGACTGCATCTCAGCTCTCCTCCTCGGGCTTGCGGCGGGTGGCACCGCGCAGCAGGGCGAACGCGGCGATGGCGGCGATGGCCACGACGGTGATCTCTCCGAACGTATCCAAGGCGCGGAAGTCGACCAGGATGACGTTGACGATGTTGCGGCCATGCGCCTCGGGATAGGACGCGGCCTCGAAGAAGGACGTCAGGCGGCGGTCGAAATCGGTCGCCATCACGGACATCAGCAGGAAGGTCGTGACAAGGCCCGCGCCCCCCGCGATGACCGCGTGCCCAGTGCGGAACCGGGTCTTGGACCGGCGCGGCAGATAGGGCAGGCGCAGCATGACGACGCTGACCAGCACGACGACCAGCACCTCGACCAGCAGCTGGGTGATGGCCACGTCGGGGGCGCTGAACATGATGAAGATCAGCGACACGCCGATGCCCGACGCGCCCATCCCGGCGATGGCCGTCATGCGGCTGTGCGTCCAGACGGTCAGGATCGCGCCCGCCACGATCAGGCCCAGCACCGTCCATTGGATCGGGTGCACGCCCTCGGCCGACAGGCCCGGCACGCCCTGGAACGCGCCCTTGATCAGATACGAGCCGCCGACCATCACGACGAAGGTCGCGAACATCACGGCCATGTAGCGCTGCAGGCTGCCGGTCTGGATCAGGTTGGTCTGCCAGGCGGCGAAGGCCTTGAACCCGTCCAGAAGACGGTCCCAGCCCGCGTCGAAATCGATCGGGCTGCGCGCCTCGAACGCGGCAAGGCGGTCGCGGATCGCCTGATGGCGGCGATAGACCAGCCAGCCCGCCAGAAAGGTAAGCAGCGACAGGATCAGCGCCATGTTGATGCCGCCCCACAGGTACAGGTGCACCTCACGGACCTCTCCGAAGACGGCATGGGTGGCGGGGCCGACCAAGTAGTGGCCCAGCACGCCCGGCAGCAGGCCGAAGATCAGCGACAGTGCGCCAAGGACCAGCGGCCCCGCCAGCATCGCCCACGGCCCCTCATGTGGAGTGGTGGGAGTCGGGCGCAAATCGCCGCGGAACGGCTTGAGCGCGACGATGCCGCCGACGGCAAACATCAGGACCGATGCCGCGAAGGCCATCGCGGTCACCCAGAACGCGCCGAATCCGTCCAGCCCCAGGCCGGCCTTGTACATGAATTCCTTGCCGATAAAGCCGATCATCGGCGGAATGCCCGCCATGCTGATCGCGGCCAGCGCGGCGGCAAGCCCGGTCAGCGGCATCGCCTTGGACAGGCCGCCCAGGACGCCCGCATCGCGCGTGCCGGTGGCGTGATCGACGATGCCGATCATCAGGAACAGCGCCGCCTTGTAGAGCGAGTGCACCACCAGGAACAGCATCGCCGCGACGATGGCGTAATGCGTGCCCGCGCCGATGAACATGGTCAGCGTGCCCAGCGCCATCAGCGTGGTATAGGCCAGCACCTGCTTGATGTCGGTCTGGCGCAGCGCCATGACCGAGGCGAAGACCGCCGTGACCCCGCCGAACAGCGTCAGGATCCAGAACCACGCATCCGTCCCGCCAAGCGCGGGGTTCATGCGCGCCATCAGGAACACGCCCGCCTTCACCATCGTGGCCGAATGCAGATAGGCCGATACGGGCGTAGGGGCCGCCATCGCGTTGGGCAGCCAGAAGTGGAACGGCACCTGCGCCGATTTCGTGAACGCGCCCGCCAGGAACAGCAACAGGATGCCCAGGTACCAGGGATGCGCGCGGATCATGTCGCCCATCGTCACGATCTGCGACAGCTGCGACGTGCCCGCGACCGTGCCCAGGACGATCAGGCCGGCCAGCAGGATCAGGCCCCCCGTCCCCGTCACCAGCAGCGCCTGCAGCGCGGACCGGCGCGACGCTGCGCTGTCGGCGTTGAAGCCGATCAGCAGATAGGACGCGATGGTCGTGATCTCCCAGAATACGAACAGCATAATCAGGTTGTCGGCCAGGACCAGGCCCAGCATGCCGACCATGAACATCAGCAGATAGCTGACGAAACGCGGATAATCCGGGTGATCGCCCAGATAGCGCGCCGAATACAGCGTGACCGCCGCGCCGATCCCGGTGATCAGCAGGGCGAATGTCATCGACAGCCCGTCCAGAAGGACCGACAGCTGCACCCCCAGCGAGGGCACCCAGTCAAAGCCATAGACCTGCGGGCCTTGCGCGATTTCCGGCAGCAGTCGCAGGAAGTACAGGAACAGGATCGTCGGGAACGCGATCGAGATCCAGCCCGCAGGCCCTCCCATGACGCGGTCCACCGATGGATAGTCGTCAGCCATGTCTCGAACCCTTGTCGCGGCATGCAATTGGCGGATGGCTTAGCACCCTTGGTCGGCGGAAAACAGTCGCTTGGGGCGGCTAAATCGGCGCTGACGACCGAAAATTGCGCATCGGGGCACGGTGGCCGCCCTTACGTGCGCGCGCGCCCTGTAAATAGGTATCGGATTTCCGGCCGCATCCGTCCGGTGACCCCTGCGGTCGCCGGATTGCGACATTTTGGCGCAGCGTTTCAAGCGTCGAAAATGCCGCGCCGACAGGGCCTTGCGGCCGCATGTCCGGCGCCTGTCATCTGAAGGCTTGTGCGTGCCCCCCCGTTTGGGGTCTGATGCGCGGCAACCGGGGCGCAGCAGGCTGCCCTCGATTCGCGACATCTCGATGAAAGGGACATCCCATGCTGCTCGCACGCGACCGCATCGCCGAACAAAGCCTTGGCGCCAAGATCGGACTGACCCTGGCCGCCGCCGCGCTGATCGCGCTTGGCGCCAAGGTGCAGGTGCCGTTCTGGCCGGTGCCGATGACGCTGCAGACGCTGGCTGTGCTGGTCATCGCCGCCGGTCTGGGGCCGCGCCTCGGCCTGGCCGCGATGGGGGCCTACATGGCGGCGGGACTGGCGGGGCTGCCGGTCTTTGCCGGTTCGCCGGAACGCGGGCTGGGCCTGGCCTATCTGGCCGGCCCGACCACCGGCTTCCTGATCGGCATGGCCCTGTCCATGATCGTGACCGGCGCGCTGGCGCAGGGCCGCGGGCTGGGCATGCGGGCAGTGGCGATGCTGGCCGGGACCGTCGCGATCTATGTGCCCGGCCTGATCTGGCTGTCGGCCTTCGTGCCGGCCGACCGGCTGCTGGCCGTGGGCGTCGCACCCTTCATCCTGGGCGACATGGTCAAGATCGCCTTGGGCGCGCTGGCCCTGCAGGCGGTCACCCGCCGCGGTTGAACCAGACCGCCGAATGACCGCGACGGGGCCCCATGCGGGCCCCGTTTTGCATGCTGACCCCGCGTCCGCCCCGCCATCGGGGCTTTTCCCCTGCCCCGCCCGCGCCCAGACTGCGCCCAAGCCAGCAGGAGGAGCAGCGCTTGACCCCCACCACCCTGACACCCGACACCATCGCCCGCATCGAGGACAGCTTTCGCGACCAGGGCCTGATGCGCCATCTTGGCGCCGAGATCGCCGCCATTCGCCCTGCCGAGGTCACGCTGCGCCTGCCCTTCCGGCCGGAACTGACCCAGCAGATGGGATATTTTCATGCCGGCGCAACCACGGCCTTGGCCGACAGCGCCGGGGGCTATGCCGCGCTGACGCTGTTCCCCCAGGGCGACGACGTGCTGACGACCGAATTCAAGTTGAACCTGCTGAACCCCGCGCAAGGCGACTGGCTGGAGGCCATCGGCCGGGTCGTCAAGGCGGGCCGGACGCTGACCGTGTGCCAGCTGGACGTCCATGCGGTCCACGGATCCGCTCGGACCCATGTCGCGACCGGGCTGCAGACGCTGATCTGCGTCCGGGGCCGCGCCCCCGTGACACCGCCCGGCCGTTAGCGTAAACCGCGACCAAACTATCCGCAGGAGGACGGCGATGGCGCAGGCAGAAATCGGGCTGATCGGGCTTGGGACGATGGGGGCCGCCCTGGCCATGAACATCGCCGAAAAGGGCTTTCCCATCGCCGTGTGGAACCGTACGACCGAGGTCACGCACCGCTTTGCTGCCCAGGCCGGCGATCTGGCCCCCCGCGTGATCCCCACCGATTCCCTGCAGGCGCTGGTCCAGGCCATCACGCCGCCGCGCGCGATCATCCTGATGGTCCCGGCGGGACAGGCGGTCGACGATCAGCTGCAGGCGCTGGCGCCGCTGCTGGACGCCGACGATCTGGTGATCGACGCGGGCAATGCCGATTTCCACGACACCAACCGCCGCGCCGCGGCCGGCCTGCCCTTCCGGTTCCTGGGCATGGGCGTGTCCGGCGGAGAGGAGGGCGCACGCCACGGCCCCGCGATCATGGGCGGCGGCGACGCCGCGGACTGGGACCGCGTGGCGCATGTGATGACCGCCATTTCCGCCAAGGCCGATGACGGCACCCCCTGTGCCGCACGGATGGGCGACGCGGGCGCGGGGCATTTCGTCAAGATGGTCCACAACGGCATCGAATATGCCGACATGCAGATGATCGCCGAGGCCTATGGCCTGATGCGCGACGGGCTGACGCTAGAGGCCCCGGCAATCTCCGACATCTTCGCCGACTGGAACCGCGGCACGCTGTCCAGCTACCTGATCGAGATCTCGGCCAAGGTCACCGCGGCGCGGGACCCGCATACCGGGGCCGCGATGCTCGACGTGATCCTGGACCGCGCCGGCCAGAAGGGCACCGGCCGCTGGACCGCCATCGAGGCGCAGCACCTGTCCGCGCCCATCCCGGTGATCGAGGCTGCGGTGATGGCCCGCAACGTCAGCGCGCGCCTGGATGAACGGCAGGCGGGCCAGGCCCGCTTCGGGGCCGCCCCCGGTGCGGTCGACCTGACGCCCGACGATCTGGAACAGGCGCTGATCGCGGGCAAGATCCTGTGCTATGCCCAAGGCTTCACGATGATCGCGGGCGCCTCGGAACGGTTCGGCTGGACGCTGGACCTGCCGGAGATCGCACGTGTCTGGCGGGCGGGGTGCATCATCCGGTCGACCATGTTGAACGACATGGCCGACGCGCTGGCGGACGATCCGGCCCGCAACCTGATCATGGCGCCGTTCTTCGCCGACCTGATCGAAGGCGCCCTGCCGGGTCTGCGCCGGGTGGTGTCGCAGGGGATCGCCGCGGGCCACGCCCTGCCCGCCCTGGCATCCGGGCTGATGTGGTTTGACATGATGCGCACCGCGCGCGGCACCGCGAACATGATCCAGGCGCAGCGCGACTTCTTCGGTGCCCACGGCTTCCAGCGGTTGGACGGGATCGACGATCCGCACGGCCCCTGGGGCAGCGCGACCTGATCAGCCGCGCGGGCGGCTGATGTCGCCCAGGGTCAGCAGCGGCGATGCATCGATACCTTGCGCGTTCAGCATCGCCGCGACGCGTTCCAGCGATGCGACCAGCATCGCCTGTTCCCAATCCTGCAGGGCCTGGAAACCGGTCACGAAATGCTGCTGCAGCGCGTCGGGCGCATTGCGCAGCGCGTCCAGCCCGGCATCCGTCAGAATCACGTGCAGCTGCCTGCGGTCGGTGCTGGACCGCTGACGCTGCGTGAGGCCCAGCTTGTCCAGCTGATCGACCAGCGCCGTCACGGTCGCCTGGCTGACGCCCATCTGGGTCGACAGCTGGGTCGGCATGGCGGACCGCGTCCCGGTTCCGGCAAGGATCTGCAGGACGCGCAGCTTGGCAGGGGTCAGCTTGGCGGCGTGGGCAAGGTCGCGTTCATAGTGTTCGGTGGCGCGCAGGATCCGCCGCAGCGCGATCAGCGCGGCGTCGGTACGAGGAATGGCGGGCGGCTGGCTCATGCCCTCCTGTATGCCATCAGCGCGCGGAACAGGGCAATATGGCATGCTTTCGGAACCTGATGTTTCGGCAGCCGAACCTCGCGGTCACGCGGCCGTGTCCAAATATCACGCCAGCGTAAGGTCTTAGACGAAATCCAGCGTATTTTCCACGCCAAGGTTGCAACCAAGACGCGTTTTGACTAGTTAGAGGAGCGAAGCAATTGAGGATCCGCCGCCCATGCCCAAAGACGTGCAAGAACTCGAACGCCCCCGCCAGCTGACGCTGCGCAAGCCCGACCCGACCGATGGCGCCGCCATCTGGGAGCTGGTCCGGACCTGCAAGCCGCTGGACGAGAATTCGATGTATTGCAATCTGGTGCAGGCCGAGCATTTCCGCGACACCTGTGTCGTGGCCCTGCTGGACGACCAGATCGTGGGCTGGATCTCGGGGCACATGATCCCGAACGAGGACGCGCTTTTTGTGTGGCAGGTAGCTGTCGGACCGGATGCGCGCGGTCTGGGATTGGCCCGCAAGATGCTGACGCATCTGGTGGAACGCGACGAATGCGCCGATGCGCAGCGGCTGAACACGACGATCACCCGCGACAACGACGCGTCATGGGCGCTGTTCCGCAGCTTTGCCCGCCAGCAGGGCGGGCGGCTGACCGACGATCCTCACTATACCCGCCACGATCATTTCGACGGACGGCACGCGACCGAGCATATGGTCACGATCACCCTGCCCCGTCAGGCGGATCAGGCCCGCGCCGCCTGATCCCTTTGCCCGTCGAAGCATTCAGACTGACGCACATGATGCGAAAGGACTTCCCATGCCCAAAGACATGACCGCCACCATGCCCGGAACCGCCATTTTCGAACGCCGCGAAAGCGCGGCCCGATCCTATTGCCGGGGAATTCCCACGGTCTTCACCAAGGCCAGCGGCTCGGTGATGACCGGGGCGGACGGACGCGACTACATCGACTTTCTGGCCGGTTGCTCGTCGTTGAACTATGGTCACAACGATCCGGACATGAAGTCCGCGCTGATCGACCACATCGCGGGTGACGGGATCGCCCATGGCCTGGACCTGCATACCACGACCAAGGCGGCCTTCCTTGACGCCTTCGAACGTCACATCCTGACGCCGCGCGGCATGGATCATCGCGTGATGTTCACCGGCCCCACCGGTGCCAACGCGGTCGAGGCGGCGATGAAGATCGCCCGCAAGTCGACCGGCCGTACCAATGTCGTGGCCTTCACCAACGGCTTTCATGGCGTGACGATGGGCGCACTGGCCGCGACCGGCAATGGATACCACCGCGGCGGAGCCGGGATGGAGACGCAGGGCGTGACCCGCGTGCCGTTCGACGGCTATGCCGACGGGCTGGACAGCGCGGCTTTGCTGGACCAGATGCTGTCGGACAATTCGGGCGGCATCGATGCCCCCGCCGCCATCATGCTGGAGGCCGTGCAGGGCGAAGGCGGCCTGAACGCGGCGTCCGCCGAATTCGTCCGCGCCATCGCGGACATCGCCAAGCGCCACGGCGCCCTGCTGATCATGGACGACATCCAGGCGGGTTGCGGCCGCACCGGCAAGTTCTTCTCGTTCGAGGAGATGGGCGTGATGCCCGACCTGGTGCCGCTGGCAAAATCGATCTCGGGCTTTGGCCTGCCGTTGGCGATGGTTCTGGTGCGCCCGGAACATGACGTCTTCGGCCCGGCCGAACACAACGGCACGTTCCGCGGCAACACCCATGCCTTCGTGACCGCCCGCGTGGCGATAGAGAAATTCTGGTCCGATGACGCGTTCGAGGCCGATCTGGCGCGGCGCGCCGACCTGATCCAGACCCGGCTGACCGAGCTGGCCGAACTGGTGCCCGGCGCCTATCTGAAGGGTCGCGGCCTGATGCGCGGCGTCGACGTCGGATCGGGCGATCTGGCGGCCGCCATCTGCAAGCGCGCCTTTGACGGCGGGCTGATCATCGAGACATCGGGCAACGAGGATCAGGTCGTCAAGGTCCTGGCCCCGCTGACCACCCCCGACACGCTGCTGTCGCGTGGCTTCGACATCCTGCTGGATGCCGCCCGCGACGTCCTTGCCACCACCAAGATTGCTGCGGAGTAATTCACATGATCGTACGTGATTTCAACAAACTGAAGGACACTGACCGTTCGGTGTCGGATGCCCAATGGAATTCGGTCCGGATGCTGCTGGCCGATGACGGGATGGGCTTTTCATTCCACATCACCACGCTGCAGGCCGGGTCGGAGCACCAGTTCCACTACAAGCACCATTTCGAAAGCGTGTTCTGCATGCAGGGCAAGGGCTCGATCACCGATCTGGGCACCGGAGAGACGCATGAGATCACGCCGGGCGTGATGTATGCGCTGAACCTGCATGACAAGCACATCCTGCGGGCCGAGGAGACGCTGGTCATGGCCTGCTGCTTCAACCCGCCCGTCACCGGGACCGAGGTGCATCAGGAGGACGGCAGCTACGCCCCTGCCGAGACCGCGTGATGGGTCATACGGTCGAGAAGATCGGCGGCACCTCGATGTCGCGCGTGCACGAGCTGCGCGACACGGTGCTGATCGCCGACCGCGACGCGCCCTATGGCCGGATCTTCGTGGTGTCGGCCTTTGGCGGCATCACGAACCTGCTCTTGGAACACAAGAAGTCCGGAGAGCCGGGCGTCTACGCAGCCTTCGCGTCGGGCGACGGCGATCACGGCTGGCTGGCCGCGCTGGACCGCGCCAGCGACGCGATGATCGAGGCGCATCGGGTGGTTCTGGATCATCCCGGTGATCTGGAACGCGCCGATGCCTTTGTCCGCGACCGGCTGGTCGGGGCGCGCAACTGCCTGATCGACCTGCAGCGCCTGTGCTCCTATGGCCATTTCCGGCTGGAGGAACACATGCTGCACACGCGTGAACTGCTGTCGGGACTGGGAGAGGCGCATTCCGCCTTCGTCACCACCCTGATGCTGCAGCGCGTGGGCATCCAGGCACGGTTCGTCGACCTGTCGGGATGGCGCGACACGGAACAGGTCACGCTGGAGGAACGCATCACCGGCGCGATGGCCGGCGTCGATCCCGCGACCGAAATGCCCATCGTCACCGGCTATGCCCAGTGCACCGAGGGGCTGATGCGCGAATTCGACCGCGGCTATTCCGAGGTGACGTTTTCAAGGCTGGCGGCACTGACCGGCGCGCGAGAGGCGATCATCCACAAGGAGTTCCACCTGTCCTCCGCCGACCCGAACCTGGTCGGGGCGGATGCGGTGCGCAAGCTGGGTCGCACGAACTATGACGTGGCCGACCAGCTGTCGAACCTGGGAATGGAGGCGATCCACCCCAAGGCCGCCAAGACCCTGCGCCAGTCCGGCGTCCCGCTGCGCGTGACCAACGCGTTCGAGCCGCACGATCCCGGCACGCTGATCGACGACCAGCCCGCCCCCACCCCGGCGGTGGAGATCGTGACAGGCCTGAACGTCTTTGCGCTGGAACTGTTCGAACAGGATATGGTCGGCGCCAAGGGCTATGACGCGTTCATCCTGGAGGTGCTGACCCGCCACCGCGTGCGCATTGTCAGCAAGGTGTCCAACGCCAACACGATCACGCATTACGTCGACAGCAGCCTCAAGGTGCTGCGCCGCGTGGAAAAGGACCTGGCCGAACGCTATCCCTCGGCGCAGGTGTCGTCGCGGGCGGTGGCCATGGCCTCGGTCGTGGGCCGCGACCTGGAAGGCCTGGCGGTGCTCAGCCGCGGTCTGAACGCGCTGGCGGCCGCGGGGCTGGAGGCGATCGGGGCAACGCAGGGACCGCGGCCGGTGGACGTGCAGTTCATCCTGGAACGCACGGCGCTGGCGCCCGGCATCAAGGCCCTGCACGGCGCGCTGATCGAACAGACGGCGCAGCCCTTGGCCAAGGTGGCCTGAGGCACAAAACGAAACGGGCGGCCGCAAGGGCCGCCCGTTCGCATTCTGGATGGCGCAATCAGCGCGCCATCGCTTCGCCGGTCGTCGGATCGACGCGCATCTCGACCTCGCGGTTGTCTTGGGTACGGTATTCGACCTCGTAATAGCCGTCGTCGTCCCACTGGATATCCTCGATATAGCCCAGCTCTGCGGACAGGTCCGTCTCCATCTTGGCGACGATCTCGGACAGGGCCATCGCATCGGCCGGCGGGGCACCGCGCATGGCCTCCTGCGCCATCAGCGCGGTGGGCGACAGGATCAGGGCGGCGGCGGTCAGGGTGCGGAAGGTCATCGTTCTCTCCGGTTGTGGGTCTGCGGTCAAACCCGCACCCAAGGCCCGTGGTTCCGACCCCTTGCCGCATCCCTGCCGATGACCTATATCGGTGCTGTCGGAAGCAATTCCGACTATGGACATAAACGCGCTCGTAATAAGCGGATCGGACCCGGGGGCGGTACCCGGCGGCTCCACCAAACAACCCTTCATTGGGGGCGAATGGGGCCGAAACAGGATCGACGAACGTCTAAAGGGGTTATGCTTTGTCTCGGTGAGCTACTACCGTTATCGGTGCAAAACGTACAGTTGCCAATGACAACCGTGCTCCGGTCGCGCTGGCTGCGTAAGCAGTCCGCAAGATCGAAACCTAAGCCCTTGCGCCTAGCAGCGTAAGGCGGGGCCCGCAGGAGCCTGGCAACAGAATCCTGCACCTTATCCCCCCTGATATTTTTGAACCGCCCTGTCCGGTATTCAGCGTTCCTTAACGCCCGGGGTCTATTGCTGCGCTTGTCCGCCTTTGCCATGCGAAAGGATCAAGCGGTGACACACCCCGATTCCCACGACACGATCCACCTGCAGGACAGGCTGGACTTTTTGGGCCTGGACGCCCCGGCGCAGGCCCGGCTCAAGGCCCTGGCCCCCCGGATCGCGGCCAGCGTCGGCCCTGCCCTGTCCGAATTTTACACCAAGATCGCGTCGACACCCGTCCTGCGCAGATATTTCACCGACAATGCCCATACCGAGCGCGCCAAAAGCAGCCAAGCCCAGCACTGGGCCCGTATCGCATCCGGAGAGTTCGGCGCCGACTATGCGCTGTCGGTCCGCCGCATCGGCGCGGTGCACGCACGGATCGGGCTGGAGCCGCGCTGGTACATCGGCGGCTATGGCCTTGTTCTGGACTATGTGATCCGCGACATGCTGGGCGAGCGCCGCACCTGGACCGCCGCCAGCCGCAAGCGCCTGGCCGATGACATCTCGGTCCTGATGCGGGCGTCCCTGCTGGACATCGACCTGTCGATCTCGACCTATCTGGACCAGATCGACGGTCGCCGCAAAGAGGTCGAGGATGCCCAGCAACGTGCCTTCGAGGCCCTGTCGGGTGCCCTTGGCCGTCTGGCCGAAGGCGATCTGACCACCCGGCTGGACCCGGAACTGTCGGCCCGCACCCGCTTCAACGAAACGGTCGAACAGCTGGCTAGCATCATCGGATCGGTGCGCCATTCCGCCGGCCAGATCGGCAACGGCACCGGAGAGATCGCGGCGGCCTCCGACGATCTTGCGCGCCGCACCGAACAGCAGGCGGCCAGCCTGGAGGAAACCGCCGCCGCGCTGAACGAGATGACCGAGGCCGTGCGCGATTCCGCTACGCGCAGCCGCCAGGCGGAGGAGATGGCGGCCCGCGCCCGCCAGGTCGCCGCACATGGCAGCCAGATCATGGATCAGACACGCACCGCGATGGACGACGTCTCCTCCAGCGCCGGAGAGATGGGCCAGATCATCGGCGTGATCAGCGAGATCGCCTTCCAGACCAACCTGCTGGCCCTGAACGCCGGCGTCGAGGCCGCCCGCGCCGGTGAGGCCGGCCGCGGCTTTGCCGTCGTCGCCGCCGAGGTCCGCGCCCTGGCCCAACGATCGGCCGAGGCGGTGCGCACCATCCAGACCCTGATCGACCGCAGCGTCCAGCAGACGACACATGGCGTGTCGCTGGTCGGCGCGACACACCAGGCGCTGTCCGACATCATCCTTGTCTTCAACGAGATCGAGGGGATCGTGACCGAGATGTCCTCCACCGCCCAACGCCAGTCGCTGAGCATCTCCGAAATCAACAGCGCGGTCCGGTACCTTGACGACGTGACCCAGCAGAACGCCGCGATGGTCGAGGAAGCCAACGCCACCAGCACCCTGTTGAACGCAGAGGTCAAGGACCTGACACGCATCGTCAGCAGCTTCACGATGGCGGCCCCCCGCCCGCAGCTGCATCAGCAGACCTACCGCCAGGCCGTCTAACCTTGCGCCGCGCGTCCTCACCGGGCGTGCGGTTCAGTCGTCCCGCCGCACGCCGATCCAGATCACGTGCCGCGATCCGCGCCCCGACCCGCCGGCGCGCACCCCGTGCGTGCTGACGGCAAAGCCGCACCCGGCCATGCGTCGTTCGAACGCGGCGTCCGGCTCTGCCGACCAGACGCCCAGCACGCCGCCGGGCGACAGCGCGCGCCGCGCCGCCTGCAGACCGGCCGTCCCGTACAGCGTATCGTTCCCGGTCCGCGTCAGCCCGTCGGGACCGTTGTCGACATCCAGCAGGATCGCGTCGAACGCGGTCGTGGCCTGACGGATCTGTGCGCCGACATCGCCGATCCGCACCTGAACCCGCGGGTCGGACAGGCAGCCGCCAAAGACCGCCGCCATGTGCTGCGTCGCCCATCCGACCAGTTCGGGCACGATCTCGGCCACGATCAGCCCGGCCTGGGGGCTGGCCACGGCCTGGGCCGCGCGCAGGGTGAACCCCATGCCCAGCCCGCCGATCAGCACGCGCGGCGCGGGTCGGTCGGCCAGCCGGTCCAGCGCAAGCGTCGCCAAAGCCTCCTCGGACCCACCCAAGCGGCTGTTCATCAGCTCGTTTCCGCCCTGCAGCCTGATCGAGAATTCGTCGCCCCGCCGCATCAGCCGCAGCGTGTCGCCATCCGGCGCGATCGCGCTGGCCAGTTGCACCCAAGGCAGCATGCCGATGTCCCATTCTGCGTAACCCGGTCCTGATCTAGCCGATCGGGGCCGTGCCGGAAAGGCGCTTGGGCATGGCCGCGATGCGAAACCCGCGCCGACAGGATCGGCGCGGGTCGGACATGGTGCAGGTCGCTACGGTCAGAACTCGAACATCTGGCCTTCGCCGCGGCCACCCACGACACGCAGGGGGACCGGTTCGACAACGGGCAGCGGCGCCGATGAACGTGTGCGGACCACCTCGGGCCGGCTGGTGCGGCTGCCGATCCGGAACCCGGCGATCTCGCGGATCAGATCCTCGGACCGCTGCTGCAGCGATGCGGCGGCGGCGTTGGCCTGTTCGGCCACGGCGGCGTTCTGCTGGGTCACCTGATCCAGCTGGTTCACACCCGTGTTCACCTCGGCCAGGCCGATCGCCTGTTCGTTGGCGGCAAGCGAGATCGCGGTGATCTGTTCCGACACCTCATGCGCCTTGGACAGGATCTGGCCAAGGCTGTCGCCCGTCCGCCCCACAAGGGCGGACCCCGCCTTGACCTGCGATGCGGACTGCGAAATCAGCGACTTGATCTCCCGCGCGGAATCCGAGGCGCGCTGTGCAAGGCCCCGCACCTCGGAGGCCACGACCGCAAAGCCGCGGCCGGCCTCTCCGGCACGGGCGGCTTCGACGCCCGCGTTCAGGGCCAACAGATTGGTCTGGAACGCGATGTCATCGATGACACCGATGATGCGGGTGATCTGGTCGGACGATGCCTCGATTCCGCGCATGGCGGTCACGGCGTCGCGCACGACCTCGGCGCTGGTTTCGGCGATGTCGCGGTTCTGACGGCTGGCCTGCTCGGCATTGCGCGCGCGTTCGGCGGTCGAGGTGACGCTGGCGTTCATCTGGTTCAGGGCCGCGGCGGACTGCTCCAGCGTGGCGGCCTGCGTCTCGGCTCGGGAAGCCAGGTCCTGCGCGGCAGAGGTGATCTCGCTTGCGCCACCCCGGACCTGATCGGCGACGTCGGTGATGCGGTTGATGGTGCCGGTCAGGTTCGACACGACGCTGTTGAACGCCTCTCTCAGCCCGTCGTAGCCGGCCGGGAACGGGTCCGACGGCGGGTTCGGGATCTGCTGTGTCAGGTCCCCCTGCGCCAGCCTGTCCAGCCCGGCACCGATGTCGCGCACGACCCGGGCCTGCTGGCGGGCCTCGATGTCGCGGGCGGCGGCAGCCTCGTTCTCAAGGCGGCGGGCCTCGTCGGCCAGGGTGCGCGCCTCGACCGCATTCTGGCGAAAGATCGCCAGGGCCTGGGCCAGCTGCGCCAGCTCGTTGCGACCCTCGGTTCCGCGGATCTCGACGTCCAGATCGCCCCGCGCCAACCGGTTGGTCTGGTCGACCGTCACCTCCAGGCGACGCCCCAGATCACGCGAGATCCATGCGGCAATGACTGCGCCGATCACGATCGTGGCCGCGACCCCTGCCAGCAGTGACATCACCGTGGCATCCATCACCGCCGCTGCCTCCTTCTCCAGCCGGGCAAGGCTGGACATGGCGTCGTCGCGGATCCGTTCGACGGCGGCCAGGACCTCGATCTCGGTCAGCGACAGCGTCGCCAGATGGTCGCGCACGACCAGCTCCAGCGTCCGGCTCTGCTGCGCCATCGACCAGTATTCGTCGATACCAGACAGCGTGGTCGCCAGCAGCGTGCGCGCGTCATCGCCCATCACGCGGGGCTGCAGATCGGACAAGGCCTGCCGTGACCTTTGGAAGGGCGCGGCCGCGTCGTCGAAATCCTTCACGGCGCTGCCTTCCAGAAAGCGGTCGATGCGGACGCGCGCGACCAGGAATTCGTTGGCGGCCTGCAGGGCGGCATAAGCCGCATCGCGATCACCACGCTGCTGGTACAGGGTCTGCAGCTGTTCCATGTTGCGACGGTGGGTGATGCCCAGCTCGCGCATCTGTGCCGTCAGCGCAGACAGCGGCTGGAAGCTGTCGAACAACTGGTCGGCCTCGGTCACATGCCGCTCCTTCAGGGCGACCAAGGCCCCGGCATGCGGGCTGCCCAGGGCCTGCGCCTTTTCCGCCAGCACCATGACCGAGGTCATGCCGTCCTGCACCCGCTGACGATCCGCATCCGAGGCCGAAACCATGAAATCGTCCAGCGCCAGACCGGCCTGGGCCACGCCGAAATTGATGTCCGCCGCCGCCAGCGCAAGCACCTCGGCATCATGGGCCTGGGCGTCGATGGCCTGCAACCGGTCCATCCGGTTCCAGGTAAAGCCGGCAAGCACCGCCAGCATCAGCAGGATCAGGCCAAAGCCTGCCGCGATGCGCGTCGCGATGCGGGTATTCTTCATCATCATGTCTTTCTCCGGAACGGGGATGGCGAAGCGCCACGAGGGCGCATTGCGGGTCGGTGTGTCAGTTGGGCCGCGGCTGTCGGCGTATGTTGGTCAGAAAAGTTCGACGTCTCCGCCACGCTGCGGCATCGGCTGTTCGCGAACGGGTGCGCGGGCCTCGCCCAGCAGGTGCAGCTGCACCCGACCGATGACGGGCCAGAACCGGATGCGCCGCGCCTGCGTGCCGCAGAGGTCGCTGGCGATCAGCGGAATGCCCTCGTCCTGCAGGAAGCGGCGGGCGGCATCGGCATTGCGCTGGCCGATGTCGGGCAGGCCGGCCATCATCCGTGCGCCGCCGAACAGCTTGGCGCGCAGGCGGCTGCGCACGGCGCCGCGGCGCATCAGCCCGTTCACCAGAACTTCCATTGCGGCGGCGGCATAGCGGATGTCGGGGCCGCCCGGGCCCGCATCGGGCAGCAGAAAGTGGTTCAGCCCGCCGATTTCCCGGTCCGCATCCATGATGCAGGCCGAGACGCAGGACCCCAGGACGGTGGTCAGGATCGCGTCAGGATCGTCGCTGATGGCATGTTCGCCCTGAACGACATGGATGACGCGCGTCGCGGCATCGCGGATCATGACAGCCTCCGCAGGCGGGCGGGTTCCCGCGTCAAAAGCGTCTGGCCGATGCGCGTGAGGGGCAGCACGTCAACCGCACCGCCCAGCTCCACCGCGACACGCGGCATGCCCCAGACGACAGATGTGGCACGGTCCTGGGCGATCGTGTGCGCCCCTGCCCGACGCAGCGCGCACAGCCCCTGCGCGCCGTCGGCCCCCATCCCCGTCAGCAGCGCGGCACGGATGTCCAGACGATCGGCAATCGCCGCACCGTCGGAGAACAGCACGTCCACGGACGGACGGTGCCCGGACACGGGCGGGGTCGCGGACAGACACGCGCGGGGTCCGCCCCGCAGGGTCACGCCCAGATGCCTGTCAGGCGCGGCGGCCAGATGGACGACGCCCCGACGCAGGGGCATGTTGTCCTGCGCCGCGACGACCTGCGGCGCCAGCAGTTGATCCAGCCGGCGGATCAGCCCTTCGGCAAAGCCCGGGCGAATGTGCTGCACGATCATCGTCGGTGGACAGTCGGCGCGAAATCCGGCCAGCACGGCCTCCAACGCGGTGATTCCGCCGGTCGAGGCGCCCAGCAGGATCAGCCCGGCCGCCGCGTCCGTGGGTGGTACGGGGTCTGCGGCACGGATCGGTGCGGCGCGGGCGGGCTGAAGCCCACCGAACAGGCGCGACAGCATCTGTTCCGGGCTGGACATCACCGGATATCCGCCCGCCGGCACGCGCATCTGACCATAGATGACCACGCCCGCGTCGATCATCGTCAAGATGTCCGCCAATGCGTCGAACTCGATCGTTTCGGCGAATTCGGCTGCCACGGCCACGCGGCGCGGCAGGTGCAGTTCGATCAGCACATAGGCCTCGCCGGGCGTGGTGGCGCCCAGCACGGTCACACCGCCCTGTTCCTCGCATCGGCGCAGCAGGGCGGTCAGGCGGGCGGGGTTCGGGTCAACGATCAGCAGGACCGGATTCGACACAGGGACACTCCTGGATGGGTCAGGAGACCATCGCCGGGAAAGATTAAAATATCGTTTCCCGTGAGAGACTTGCCGGACCCGAAATTAATCCATGGCGGCAATGGTTCCTTAACTCATGGCTGTTAGCGATGGGGACGCCGACGACAATACGAGGTAGTTGAGATGCATGCCCTGCCCCTGCCCGAGACGTTCGACCGCAAGGCCGTCTCTGCCTTTGCCCGCACCTTGCTGGACCATCGGGGCGCGGATGCGGTCCTGGATGCGTCCGGGGTCGCGCGCATGGGCACCCTTGCGGTCGAGCTGCTGATCGCAGCGCGCAAGCAGTGGCAGGCCGACGGCAAGACGCTGTCGATCCGTGACGCCTCGGACCCGTTTCTGACCACGATCCAGGCTGTCGGCGCCTCGGTCCAGCTTCTTCAAACCGGGGGACCCGCATGACGACCCGTATCCTGGCGGTCGACGATTCGCCGACAATCCGCGCGCTTGTGTCCAAGGCCCTTCGCAATGCGGGCTTTGACGTGTTCCTGGCTGTGGACGGCGTGGACGGCGTCGGCGCGCTGAGCGAGGCCGATCCGCATCTGATCATCACCGACATCAACATGCCGCGCATGGACGGCTTCGGCCTGATCGAGAACGTCCGCGCGACCGGCGCCTATGCCGACGTGCCTATCCTGGTCCTGACCACCGAAAGCGGTGCTGACCTGAAGGCGCGCGCCCGCAGCGCGGGGGCCACCGGCTGGATCGTGAAACCCTTCGAGGATGAGCGTCTGATCGCCGTCATCGACAAGGTCCTGGGGCGCTGACGATGGCTGACATGGACGAATTCCGCGACATGTTCTTCGTCGAATGCGACGAGCTGCTGGAGGTGCTGGCCACCGGCCTGCGCCAGATCGAGCAGCCCGGCTTCGACGTGGAAACGGTGCATGCCGTGTTCCGCGCCGTGCATTCGGTCAAGGGGGGCGCTGCCGCCTTCGGCCTGACCACGCTGGTCACCTTTGCCCACCGCTTCGAGACTGTCCTGGACCTGGTCCGGTCGGACCGGCTGGACGTGACGCCCCAGATCATGGCGCTGCTGCACCGCTGTTCGGACTGCCTGACGGACCTGGTCGCCAGCGCCCGGTCGGGCCGCGATACCGATCAGGCCCAGGTCGACGGGCTGATGACCGAACTGGCAGCCCTGATCGACACGGAAACCCCCGAGGAGACCGCGTTCGAGTTCACGCCGATCTCGCTGGACTTCGACATGCCCCTGTCCTTCGATCCGGTCCCGCCACCGGCGTCGGGCCTGCTGGTCCAGATGACGCCCACCTTTCAGCTGTACCGTTCGGGCAACGATCCGATGGCCCTGCTGAACGCCCTGCGCAAGCTGGGCGATGCGGACGTCCACCTGGACTGCGAGGCGGTCGCCCAACTGGAAGACTGGTCGCCCGAACAGCCCGCGCTGTCGTGGCGGGTCCGACTGAGCGGCGCGGCAAGCCAGCCCGATGTCATGTCCGTGTTCGAGTTCGTCGAGGATTGCTGCGCCCTGACGGTCCGCCCGCTGACCGACGACGACCTGCCCGCGCCCACCCCCGAACCCCCAGCCGCGCCTGCAGACACCGCACCCGTCGCCCAGATCGTCCGCGATGCTCCCACCACCGCCCCGCCGCGTGCGGTCCAGCAACAGGACAGCGCCCAGGCCGCACCGACCATCCGCGTGGCGCTGGACCGTGTCGATCGCCTGATGAACATGATCGGCGAACTGGTCATCAAGGAGGCGATGCTTTCCCAGGTGATCCAGACGGCGGGCCTGCACGAGCAGCCCGACGTCGTCGCCGGCCTGGATGCGATCCGGCAATTGGCAAGCGACATCCAGGAAAGCGTGATGGCGATCCGGGCGCAACCGCTGAAGCTGGTGTTCCAGCGCATGCACCGCATCCTGCGCGAGGCGGCCGACGCCACCGGCAAGCCCGTCCGCATGATCAACATCGGTGAGCAGACCGAGGTCGACAAGACCATGATCGAACGCCTGGTCGAACCGCTGACGCACATGATCCGCAACTCGGTCGATCACGGGCTGGAGGACAGCGTGACGCGCCAGCGTCGCGGCAAGCCCCAGGAAGGCACGATCACCCTGTCGGCCGCCCATCGGTCCGGTCGCGTCCAGATCGAGGTGTCGGACGATGGCGGCGGCATCAACCGCGCCAAGGTGCGTCAGATCGCCGAGGATCGCGGCCTGATCGCGCCCGGCGCCAACCTGTCGCCCGCCGAGATCGATCAGCTGCTGTTCCTGCCAGGCTTTTCCTCCAAGGACGAGGTGTCGGCCCTGTCCGGTCGCGGCGTCGGCCTGGACGTGGTGCGCCGCGAGATCATGAACCTGGGCGGCCGCGTGATGATCCAGTCGACCGAGGGTCAGGGCACGACCTTCTCGATCGCGCTGCCGCTGACGCTGGCGGTCGTCGAGGGGATGCTGATCCAGCTGGGCGACCAGACGATGGTCCTGCCGATCACCGCGGTCCAGGAAACCCTGCGCCCCGAGAACACGATGCTGCACGGCGTAGGCCACGGATCGCAGCTGCTGTCCAATCGCGGAGAGCTGATCCCGATCATCGACCTGTGCACCAGCTTCGGCGTCACCCGGCCCGCGGAGGGTCCCGACACCGGCGTGCTGATCGTGGTCGAGACCGACAGTCGCAGGCGCGCAGCCTTCCGGGTCGACGCGATCTTCGATCAGCGACAGGTGGTGATCAAAAGCCTGGAGCAGAACTACGGCCGCGTGCCGGGCGTATCGGCCGCCACGATCTTGGGCGACGGAAAGATCGCCCTGATCATCGATCCCGAAGAAATCCTTCTTTCCATGTCCAACGACCAGGGCCGCCGCATGGCCGCCATGGCATCGAACGGGTGACGCATGCTGCAATCCATCTCGCATAATTCCGTCGGCAAAAGCGACGTCGTGGCCTTCAAGCTGGCCGACCAGGACTTCTGCATCGACATCGGCCTGGTCCGCGAAATCCGCGGCTGGACCCCCACGACCATGCTGCCCCACGCGCCAGACTACGTCAAAGGCGTGATCAACCTGCGCGGATCGGTCGTGACGGTCGTCGACCTGTCGGCGCGGCTCGGCTTCGGCGCCGCGACGCCGTCCCACCGCCATGTCGTCATCATCGCGATGCATGCCGGGCGGATCGTGGGCCTGCTGGCGGACCTGGTGTCCGACATCCTACCCATCAACGACGATCACATTCAAGCGGTGCCCGACATTGCGTCGAACCCCGCGCGCGAGTTCATCGTCGGCATGATCACGCTGGAGGACGGACGCATCCTGCGCAAGATCGACCTGGCGCAGCTGCTGCCCGCGGCCCACGGGGTCGACGCGTGAGAACGGCACCCCTTTCGGCCCCCACCCCCGCGGGGCCGGTCCTGACCGATGGACAATTCCGCAAGATCGCCGCGATCGTGCATCAGGACAGCGGCATCATCCTGTCGGAATCCAAGCGCAGCCTGCTGATGGCCCGCCTGAACCGCCGCCTGCGGGTCCTGACGCTGCCCGATTACGGTGCCTATTGCGATCGTCTGGAAGGGCCTGAAGGACCGCAGGAACGCCGCCACCTGCTGTCGGCCATCACGACGAACGTCACGGCCTTCTTCCGCGAGGGTCACCATTTCCAGGCCTTGGCGCAGGAGGTCCTGCCCCCGCTGATCGCCCAGGCCCGCGCCGGACGGCGGCTGCGGCTGTGGTCCGCGGCCTCCTCCTCGGGCGAGGAGCCCTATTCGATGGCCGTGACGCTGCTGGACGCATTTCCCGATGCGGCGCAGCATGACGTTCTGATCCTGGCCACCGACATCGACCCCGAGATGGTGGACCGCGCCCAGCAGGGCCGCTTTGCAGCCGATGCGCTGGCACCGGTCCCCCCTGCCCAGGTCAAGCGGTATTTCCAGCCCCATGCCGCGGGCTTCGAGGCCAAACCAGAGATCCGGCGCATCATGCGGTTCGGCGAACTGAACCTGCATGACGACTGGCCATTTTCCGGCAGGTTCGACGTGATCTTCTGCCGCAACACCGCGATCTATTTCGACAGTGCCGCGCGCCAGCGCCTGTGGCTGCGCTTCGGTGGCGCCCTGAACGAGGGCGGCGCGCTGTTCATCGGTCATTCGGAACGGCTGGACGGCCCGGCCGCGGGCCTATTCGCCGCAACAGGCACAACCCAATACCGGCGCAATGCGACGCCGGCCTCTGCCAGGACGTGAAAGGGACAACATGGCACTGAAATCGAACCTTCATGTGATGGTGGTGGACGACATGACCATCAGCCGCTCGCTGATCGAACAGGCGCTGGACTGGGCCGGCCTGGTCAACGTCCAGTACGAGGCGAACGGAGAGACGGCGTTCCGCAGACTGGCCGCGGCTCCGGTTCATTTGGTCATCTCGGATTACAACATGCCCGGAATGGACGGCCTTGGCCTGCTGGAGGCGCTGCGTCAGAATCCCAGCACCCAGCGCATCGGCTTCATCCTGATCACCGGCACCGCCACGCGCGAGATGATCGAGCGGGGCCAGCGCGCCGGCATGAACAACTTCATCGCCAAGCCCTTCACCAAGGAGGCGTTGCTGCGCTGCATCGAATCGGTGACGGGCAAGCTGCAATGACGGCGACGCCCGATCCTTGCCTAAACGCGGCCCTGCATCGCGCCGCCGCCGAGGCGCATCGCATCGCCCAAGGCTTGGGGCGGATCGATGCCGCCTTGGGCGCGATGCTGCAGGTGACCGATGCGGCGGCCCAGTCGCTGCAGGCCGCCGACCTGCTGCGTCAGGAGGTCGAGGGGCTGTCGCGGTTTCTGGGCGTGCTGGCGCAGCAGACCCCGCCGGGGCAGCCATGCGACCCAGGCCAAGCCGCGGCTGGTCTGGATCTGCGGGCACAGGCCGTTCGCCTTGGCGGAATGGCGCCGGCGGCCGACAGTACCCCGACAGTCGACCTGTGGTAGCGGAGGCGGCGGTACCTGCACGTTCATAGGATATACTTGACATAAATAATAAACAATAATAACCCACGCCTTGCCAGCATCTGCCAGCCTCGTGATCCCACGGCCCATGGCCGCACTCCGAGGCGCAGATGCCCTTTTCCGACCCTTGCCCTTTGGCTGT
This sequence comes from Paracoccus sp. 08, assembly GCF_024105395.1. Lineage (NCBI taxonomy): Bacteria > Pseudomonadati > Pseudomonadota > Alphaproteobacteria > Rhodobacterales > Paracoccaceae > Paracoccus > Paracoccus sp. 08. The sequence goes on from NZ_WEKR01000018.1 coordinate 40,265, forward strand.
TCGTCATCCTGACCAAGCAGGTCCGGGGGCCAGCACCCTGCCCTATCCTTGCCCTGCGTCCGACGCGCAGGGCATCGCCGATCTGGCCAGCCTGCGCGCGCTGCTGATCTGCGACAGGCGCGAGCTGGGCGGGGGGTGCGATCTGGTCCCGGTTGCCGGCGGCTGGCTGGAGGTCGTGACCGATGCGCCGATGGCATCGGGCCTGCCGCGTATCCGCGGGCTGATCAGGCACGGGCCGGACGGATCGCGCCCCATCGACCCGGACCTGGCGCTGTCGTTGATCCTGGATCGACTGACAGGCGATCACGGACCTGCAGGCGCCGCCTTGGCCCGCCGCGTGCAGGCCAGCCGTCATCGGATCGCCACGATCTGCGGACAGCGCCTGGCGCGGCCGCACCCCGCACCCGACTGGTTGACCGCCGAACAGGCGGTGATCTTCGGCCACTGGATGCATCCCTGCCCCAAGGCGTTGTCCGGCATGTCCCTGCCCGAGGAACGCGCGATGACCCCCGACTGGTGCGGCGCGTTGCACCTTGTCGGCCTGTCGGTCCGCAAAGACCTGATCGCAGGCACCGACCCTGACCGTGCGCGCGATCTGCCGGGCATGGATCTGGACCCCGGTCCCGGACGCATCCTGCTGCCCGCGCATCCGCTGACCTGGGACCGCGCCCGCTGCGATCCGGCCATCGCCGCGCTGCTGTCGCAGGGCGCCATCCGCGAACTTGGCCCGGTGGGACCGGCATGGTGGGCTACATCCTCGGTGCGGACGTTGTGGCGCGGCGACAGCCCGTGGCAGGTCAAGGTGTCGCTGCCGGTCACCATCACCAACTCGCAGCGCGTGAACAAGCGTCACGAACTGCTGGCGGGCGCGGCGATGTCGGCCCGCATCGGCGCGCTGCAGGGGCGGTTCGGGCGGCTGCGGCTGATCGACGACCCGCATTGGCTGACCCTGGCCCTGCCCGGTCGCGCCGAATCCGGGCTGGAGGTGATCCTGCGCCGCAACCCGTGGCGCGGGGGACGCGGGGGGCAGGTGATGCAGGTCGCGGGCCTGGTCGCCGAACCCATGCCGGGACGGCCGTCGATGCTGGCGCAGGTCATGGCGGGACATGACCCGGCCGCCTGGTTCGACGCCTATCTGGACTGCGCCGTCGCCCCCCTGCTGCGCCTGTATGACGCCACCGGCATCGCGGTCGAGGCACATCAGCAGAACGCCCTGCTGGACCTGTCCCAAGGTCTGCCGCGCCGCTGCGACATCCGCGACAACCAGGGCTTCTATGTGGCCGACGACATGGCCTGCGCCACGCTGCGCGCCATTCCCAACCTGGTCTATCCGCGCGCCGAGGCCGAGGACGCCCTGACCTATTCGCTGATCGTGAACCAGGTGTTTGGTGTGGTCCACCGCATGGCGCTGGACGGGATCTGGCCAGAGCGGCGGGCCCCGTCCGCGCTGGCGGCCCATCTTGGCGGCCTGACCCGCC